>JAAURD010000347.1 GCA_012034075.1 Chloroflexaceae bacterium
TTGCTTGCGCGATAGCCGTTCGCGTTCACGTTCCTCCGCCATCTCCACAGGACTCCGAAATGGCTGTCCATCCGGGTGGAAGAGCCGTAACTCCCCGCTCGACATATCAAACAAAATGCCCAGAAGCGGACTCACCCAGCCGTTCATTTGCTCAATCGGTTGCAGTTGGCCGTCACGGCGGATATAGCCCCTGAGATACGGGTATGGTTCTGCTGGTCCAGGGTTATAGATATAATACTCTTCTACCCCATTCCGTTCATAGAAGTCGAATTTGTCACGCATCTCCCTCGCAGTATTGCTGGGAGAGAGGATCTCAAACACCACTTGCGGGCCAATGTTCTCTTCTTCCCATTCCAAATAGCGCCGCCGGTGTCCTTTGGGTCGACCAAAGACCACCATCACGTCTGGCGCAGCCACTTCAGCGGGGTCGCCCTCGACCGCATACCAGAAGAGATTACTCGCGACAAAGACATCGTCACGGTGTGCAAACAGACACTCAAGGTTCTCTTTGATCAGCACATTCCAGAAATATTGCCAGGTGTTATCAGCCATCGGTTGTCCATCGCTTTCGGGATAGAGCGTAAACGACGATGGTAGCACGGTTAAGTTGGACGGACTGCGTTGAGGACGAAGGGACATGGCATGGCTCACTTTCTGTACAGATCGGATAATGACGTGATTGAGCAGTGTTGTACCTCATTCGGGTAGTATATCACGTTGCTTTGTCTTGCGCAAATGGAAAGGCGGGGAGGCGGAGTTAGCGCCAGCCCGCGCCAGCATCCCCACAGCACCCCACACGCACCCCAAAGCCACCCCAAACACAAACAACAACAAACCAGCAACGCAACCCCAAACCATGGTCTGTTGCTCCTGATTCGCCAAAATTGGTCAAAAATTGGTCAAAATTGGTCAAAATTCAAAAATCGGGTAATTTTCCCCTTGACACGTTTTTAGCGCATCCCAATGCCTTTGTTCGGTAGTTTTCAAAGTTTGTTGTGTGCTTTGTCGATATGATACAATGGTCTCAAACAATGATTGATGGGTGATTGACGGGTGAAATAAAAAGGAGGTCAATACACACAAGCGCAGGGTACTGAGATCCAAATGAAAGATAAAAACAAAACGCTCTCTCCATGCTGTATTCATTATCAATCCTGGCAGCCTATCCACAGTGTGGATAAGCAGTGTATCGGTTTCGTAGGCCGGTCACTCTATCTCGACCGTATTCATAGAAAGAAACAATATCAGGAGAGAATACCATGAACATCAAGGAATACTTGAAACACGATCACGAGAGCGAAGAGCAGTATCAAGCTGCGCTCTACTACTTTCACATGGGCCGCAAACGCTCAGTCAGGGCAACCGCCAGGGCCTTAAACCATGGCTACTCAACCCTGCAACGCTGGTCAGCCGATTATAACTGGGTGGAACGCGCCAGAGCCTATGACCGCTATGTACGCGGTGAGGCAGCTGGCCCACCAGGCAACGATCAACCGACCAGCGGCGAGGAGCTGACAACGCAAAGATCGACAACGGTCGCAAGGCCGGGGGAGCATCCTCGAAAAGAGACGGTCGAAGGACCGGACGTCAATCCCCAGAAATGGTTGGAGCGGGCGCGGAAGATCCGCGAGGATCAGTGGGAAATAGCACAGGAGCTGATGAACAAGGCGCGTGATATTCTCGATACACCCCTTGACTACAGCGAATCACGCTGGGCCTTAAAGGAAGTGCCCCGGCTGATTGAACAATCGGTGGTTTTGAGCGAACGTGTGGTAGGTCAAGCATTGGAGGAGATACACGATGAACAAGAACCGGTCTACGCGATTTCCGACGAGGAGCGAGTTGATCGCCTTGTGGCCATCTTTGAGCAGGCACGAGCGCGAGGAAATCGAGCGCTTATTGAGCCTGAACCAGAACACGTCACCGTATACGAAATATCAGCATAACCCGCTGGCGTATGCGCATGATGTGCTGGGAGTACACTGGTGGGGCAAACAGCAGCAGATCGCCGAGGCACTGCTGCGCCCACCCCATCGGGTGTTGGTGAAGGCCTCGCACAATGTGGGCAAAACCTTTCTGGCTGCCGGTCTGGTCAACTGGTGGTTCGATAGCTATGCCCCAGGTATCGCCTTAACCACCGCACCGACCGAACGGCAGGTCTACGACTTGCTATGGAAGGAAATTCGGGTGCAACGGAGGGATCGGGGCGGCTTCAGTGGCCCGCGTATGGCTCGTCTGGAGCATGCCCCGGACCATTTTGCGCACGGATTCACTGCTCGCAATGGCGACCGCTTTCAGGGACATCATAGCGAGCATATGCTAATTGTATTTGACGAAGCGGTGGGCGTTGATCCGATCTTTTGGGAGACCGCAGAATCCATGTTTAGCGGTGCCGGCCATGCCTGGCTGGCCATCTTCAACCCCACCGATATGAGCAGCCAGGCATATCAAGAGGAGCTGAACGGCAACTGGCATGTCATCTCTATGTCGGTGCTTGAGCATCCCAATATTCTGGCGGAGCTAGCCGGTGAGGCGCCGCCCTACCCCGCCGCCATCCGCCTGGAGCGCGTCGATACCCTGCTGCGCCAGTGGTCCACCGCGGTGCGTGAGGCCCCCCGCGCCAACGATGTGGAGTGGCCGCCGGGCAGTAACCAGTGGCTGCGCCCTGGCCCCATCGCCGAGGCTCGCCTGCTTGGTCGCTGGCCCTCGCAGCAGAGCCACAGCGTGTGGGCCGAAGCCGCGCTGAGCCTGGCTGAGACCAGCACGCTGGCTGAACCGGATGAGCCGGTGCAGATTGGCTGCGATGTGGCGCGTTTTGGCGATGATTATACCGCTATCCATGTGCGGCGGGGCGGCGTGAGCCTGCATCATGAGAGCATGCATGGCTGGAATACGAGTGCAACGGCGGGACGTTTGCGGCAGCTAGCGGATCAGTGGGGGCGTTATTGCGGAATTGATGGCCGCCGCGTGCAGGTGATTATCGACGACGACGGGGTTGGCGGTGGTGTCGTCGATCAGGCCGAGGGCTATCGCTTTACCGGTCTCTCTGGGGCAAGCCAGGCGCTTGACCCGGAACTCTACCCCAATCGCCGCAGCGAGCTCTGGTTCACGGTGGCCCAGCGTGCCGAGGAGCGGGCACTGAGCCTCGCCCGGCTTGACCGCAGCACACGCCAGGAGCTGCGCCGTCAAGCCCTCGCTCCCACATGGCGACTCGATAGCCGTGGCCGCCGCGTCGTCGAAGCCAAGGCCGATACGAAGAAACGCCTGCGCCGCTCACCCGACGACATGGACGCGCTGAACCTGGCGTATGCGCGTGTTGCGCGGCATAGCATTGCGTTTTGTTAAGCGTTCGAGCGATCTGAGCCTCGGAGCGTTGGAGCGAACTTCGTAGGTGCGGCTTGCAGCCGCACAGCGGTCGTGCCCGACCGCACGCGGGTCGGGCGCGGGAATGCCAGGGAAGATCGGTCATGGCATCGTCTACACTCTCCCCTTGTGGGAGAAGGGCCGGATATGAGGGGTGGCGCCACGCAAAAACATCGATCGCGCGCGCGCGCGC
>JAAURD010000082.1 GCA_012034075.1 Chloroflexaceae bacterium
GCGTCTAGCTTGGAGGCGCGCGCGCGCGCCCCATGCGAATAAACCTAAGCAGTTTACTCGAAAAATATACTCATTATCGAGTAAACTGACGTCTACCAAAACATTGTAATATCATCGCAAGATCATTCGGCGTATCCTTCTACTGTTGAAGCAGAACGCTTAAAAAAGTTTGCGGTATTTTCACAATGCTTTGGTAGTCCAATAAGAGTTGGTGGGTACTCGGCTTCTTGCGCCGTCGAGCGATGCGGCATCCGTGTTCCAGATCACTTGCAAGCATGTTCAATGCATTCATTAAGTGATCCAGATTCCACAAACTCCCAAGATGGAAAATGCATTCTTCATGCTAAGATTGGCCGCTTTTTGAAGACTTCGATCAGGATATGTCCAGATACTGATCAACATGTGCTAGTGTTGGATCAGCATCGCTAACAGCTTCGCATAGGTATGACACAGGATGGCATACGGTCGTCGGGCGGTCCATGTTGCAATGCGTCCATGGCTCTTCCAGAGCTTAAAAACAAGCTCAATTTGCCAGCGTGCATGAGCCATGACTACGCTTTCTTTGGGCGTTAACAAGGTCTCAGGGGCATTGGTGATGAAGACATTCCCGTTACACAGCGCCAACCGCTCGGCACTGGGTTGCCGACCATGTTTCCGTGCGGATTCTCGCAGCTGTCGACGCCGTCGATCTGTTGCTGCTTGTGGGATTCGAACCGCAATGAGTCGAGCGTCGACCCGTTCTTTCACCCTAACGGTCACTGGAATATCGATGCAACCCTGGTTTTGATGCGCAAAAAGCTTTGTCAGCTTGTCCCAACGCCGACCATCAGCATCGAATACGACCGTTCCGGTCAGCAGCCGTGCGAGCTAATAGGCCCCTTGGTTCCCAATAGCGGTAAAATCAGCTAAGCGAAAATAGCCCAAATCAGCAATCCGCAAGGCACCGGCCGGAATATGGTCAATTGATGATCGGTTCGTGCAATCATGTTCTCGTCCATCGTGAAGCGTGAGCATCTCATACGCACCCGTGCGTAAATCCATCTGCAATTGAACCTTTATTGAGGACTGACTGGACGTTTCTGACCCACCGCAACCACGCCAGACATCGACCAGTTCGGACGGCAATGTCATTGTGGTACTATCTTGAATGAGGACTTTCGTAAAACGATCCAGAAGCGGTATTACAACGGGATCAGCCGCAATGATTGTTCTTGATGTGTATTCAAGCATCATCCGTAAAAAGAGCGCTCCGGTTTCGTTCATGCGTTTCCCGATACCCATGGCGCTGATCGCAATACCGTTCATCCCAGCGACCTGGATCAATTCCTCCAGGGAAGCCATGGGATTGGAGTCTCCTACAGCTCCCAAAGTGGGCAGACCGGGAGAGCAATCAGACCATACTAATGCGTCTGTCTGTGTGACAGACACGGGGAAGGCGCCGCACGTTATGACATGTCGGCGCCTGTATGGTGCAATCAGTCTGATTGAAATAAATATGTTAGCGGACAGCGAGAGCCGGGGTTTGAAAGAACCGCTCAGGCCGTCCGTTTGGGCCTGGCTCTTTCAGTTTGGATGAAGCCAGTTGCACGGGCTTTGCGACTGATCGCATGCGCTCTGAACCTGGCTGAATCAGTGAACGCAAGACCGACAACAAGGTATCAATATCATCATTTTTTGATACAAAGCCATCAAAGCCACGCTCACAAAATTCGCCTTCATAGCGTTCACGGCGAGCAGTATAGGCAATCACCGGGCAGGTAATGCCAGCTTCACGCAATTGCTGCAAGGTACTGAAGCCGTCCATGCCGGCCATGACAATATCGAGCACAATGGCATCGGGATACGGCTGTTGTGCTGCTTCAACCGCCTCAAAACCACTCCCTATTGAGCGCACGGTATGGCGACCGGCATGACGCAACACAAGCTCGATCTTCAAACGGACGGTATACACATCATCAACAATAAGAATGTTTGCCATAAAAACCTCCGCTCCAGCAGAATAACTGCTGTTCCTTCTAGCGGCTTCCTTCATGAAACTAGTATAGCGTAGAACCAGTTCTTTGAGAAGATGTTTTTAGTGGAGAAGAAGTGGAGAAAGAAGGGAGAAATGACTGTTATTGGATCATATATACAATAGCATGATAAAATTTTTGCCATTATTTATACTAAAAACCAAAATAAAATCATTATATTCTGTTTTGTTACGACGTTGTGTCAAAGGCTTTGTTAGGATATATGAGATATCAGCCATAAAAGCACCTCAGAAAAGGCGTTTTTAGCTATGGGTATCATGATACTGAGGAGACCCAGCCAGCAATGGGGCTTCATCATCTGGTTTGATCATGTGTTCGGATACGACTACACGGTTGCGGCCTTGATGTTTGGCAGCATACAGGGCGCGGTCAGCGGCCTTTATGACGGCTTCATCGTCGGTTCCATGGAACGGGAAGAGCGCAACCCCCAACGATGCGGTGACGGTGTGCATTTGCTGGCCATGAATTTCAAGTGACAATGATTGAATAGCGGTCCGAATGCCTTCTGCTCGCTGGCATGCTTCTGCCAATGGTACGCCAGGCCATATCAGGGTAAACTCTTCGCCGCCATAACGGCAGACAGTCTCGCCATCGATACAGTGTTGCTGTAATAATACACCCATGTGGCGGAGTAGCATATCTCCACCATCGTGACCATAGGTGTCATTAAACCGTTTAAAATGATCAATATCGAGCATGACCACTGCCACGACATCTTGGGCCGGGTCAGCCTGATGCATATCACGGCGCAACATTTCATCAAGATAGCGCCGATTAAACAACCCGGTGAGGGGATCACGGATAGACTGCTCGCGTAACCGTTCGCGCAAATGCAGATTGGTCAGGGCAAGACCAAGATGATCGGCTACGGCAACTGCCAGACGTTCCCAACGCTGTCGTACTGCCGTTTCAAGTACCATATCTCCCTGTAGTTGGAGCATGCCTGACAGGCTACCGTGTGTTGATATCGGTATACAGAGACCCCATGCTGTTTCACTGGTTGCAGATGTCTGGGTTTCTCGCTCACGCCAGACCCGTTTCGAGCGATAGGTGGCTTGCTGTTGCATCACCCGATATTGTGCTTGCCCATACGCCAGGTCTTCTTTATTGATGTGGCCCCAGGTGGCGAGGACGCTTATCCCTGGAGAAGATGATTCGGTGGTGTACAGCACGCCATGATATCCATAGAAGAGGTGTTCCAGAAAACAGCGGATCATCTTATACGCAGTGTCGGTCGTTTCGCAGTGATGTAAGCGTTCGCTCAATTCATTCAACAGGGTCATTTCCTGGTTGCGCTCTTCAAGCTCATGCACACGAGCGGTGAGTTGTGTATTCTGACGTTCCAGGGTATCTATGCCGTGCTGCTGTTCGGTGATATCCATGATCGACCCTTCAAACATGACGTGTGGATTGCCGGGATACGCAAACGGGCGACCCTGTTCATATACGTATTTTTCGCTTCCATCGGGGGGGCTGATTCGGTAGAAGAGTTTCCAGGGCGCTTTGCATGGCATGCTAAGGCGAATTGCTGGGTTACCCGTTTGCGATCATCGGGATGGATCAGGCTTTCGTAGGCGGCACGTCCGTGGAGCACAAAATAGGCGGGTGGGTAACCAGTCAGTTCAAGGCAGCCCTGACTGACAAATTCCAGAGAGCGTGCCGTGTCAGAGCGGTAACGGTAGATCATGCCAGGCATATGGTGCAGTAACAGGCTCATTCGTTCATCTTCCTGTCTCTGGGTATCTAGGACCTTGGAGCGTTTGATGCTCAAGGCATACATGCGTGCCAGACGCTCAAGTATCTGGCGATCATGATCCGTATAGGGATGACGAGCGTTTGCGACTGCAAGTTGGCCGATCAGCACCCCCTCGCTCAAAACGGGTACCAGCAAGAGCCGTTGCAGCAAAAACGTATCGTGGACGTTCCACAGGAGACGAGGATCGGTAGCGGGCTGGTTGCTCAGGAATGACTGATGATACTTTCTGAACCAGGGCCACAGATGCTGGCACGTTTTGACCCATACCAGACCTTCATCCATCCGGTTTTGCGGCGTTGGATAGATCAGATAGCCGGTATTGGGATCGACATAGCTGATAAAACCTGATACACTACCGGTCAGTCTTTTGGCCTGTCCCAGCAGCATTGCGGATACCGTTGTCAGTGATTTCGATTGTGTCAAGATATTTGAGCATTGGAGCATTGATTGTGATAGTTCAGTTTCTTTCTCTCGCTGGATATCATACCGATGGTCCCATTTGAGATAACACATCCGTATTGATGTACCAGCAAGATGGTCTTGCTCATCTACGCTTAATGGGTGAGTGTGTTTTTCGGTATACATTTCTATCGCTTGTCATTACCACCGGGGCAGTCAGGGAGCGGCCCGATGAGCATATCATATTCGTCAAAACGAGTTTGCACAATACGGCCCAAACCCAACATTCGTGTCACCAGGGGCAACTCAGTTAAAATTCGGTTAAACTGCAATGATTCATTATGTCAATGAGGTTGCGCTACTCATTTTGCACCAGCGGTAAGTGCCTCGCGTACTTGTCCATCATCCAGTTCCGCATAGCCCTGTGTCGAACGAATGTCGCAATGCCCCAACACCCGCTGCACAATCTCCAACCCCTGGCCCTGCTGCACCAGTTCGCTGCCGCGTGTATGCCGCAACTGATGGATCGTGTAGCGGAGGGTGCCATCGGCCTCAAGCAGTCCCGCCCGCTGGCAGAGTTGTTCCCACTGATAGTGGATGGCAGCATAGGTCAGGCGTGTCCCCCGATTCGAGCAGAAAAGCGGAGTATAGGGTGGGTGTTCATGCAGCGTCTTCAGCCAGGCCCGCAACCCACGCAGGCTCCTGGGCGTAAAGTCGCTGCCCAGGAAGGCTATTCGTTCGTTGCCCTTTTTCGTTGCACGAATGCGCAACCCTTCCCGCCCCCGTGCGAGCACCACATCACCAACATCGAGTGCAAGGACTTCCCCCACCCGCATGCCGGTCTCACGCAGGATGGTGTAGATGAGGCGAAACGGCTGGGGAGCCTGCTGCACCGCAGCATCGAGCGCATCCAGGTCCCGTCGGCTGTGAATAGGGCGCGGGAGCCGTCGGGTGTGGTGCTGGCCCCGATAGCTGCTGAGGGGATTGGTGGTACACAGCCCCTGTTGCACGGCCCAGGCAAAGAATCGCTTCAGACTGGCAGCACGACGGGCAATAGTGGCTGCCGACACATCCCCAACGGACAAGAAGGTGACGATATCGTTCAGACTGATCTGGTCAAGTGGTCTGGTCAGGTGCTGTGCGGCCAGGGTCAGGTCAGACCGATAGGCACTGACGGTGTTGGGGCGGGCCTGCCGTTCCAGGTCAGCCAGGAAAAGTCCTATCATTGTGGACAATGTCTTTGCATCTTTCCTGGTATTCTTCATCTGTTTCCCCACGCTTCCTTCCCATCATTTTGGTGGCACTGATGCATTGGTATGATGGCATTCTTGTTATTCCGGTCGTGGTTGCCAGGTTGGCTGGCTCCCATCAGCCAGGCGGGTTCGATCCGAGCCATCGATATTGATGATACTGATCCATGCCTGCTCCGGGTGTAAGGTCAATCCGTTGGTAAACACCATCCAGCGTCCATCGGGTGACCATTGGATCTCCGTCCACCATGGAATATCTTCCACAAGCGTCTGCGGGTGAGCACCATTCGCCTCTACAATCATCAACGATGCTCGCTCGCCACCCTGAAACCGCGTCAAGAAAGCAATGTGTGTGCCTTGCGGTGACCAGTGGGGCGTAATCCCTGCAATAGTGTACCGAAGAGCCCCGGTCACATCTACCACCTGGATGCCGACCCCGGGCTCCGTACTGGTAAAGGCAAGCTGGGTGCTATCGGGTGACCAGGTGGGCGTATCGCCATCCCCCAGTTTTTGCTGATTGGTTCCATCAGCATCGATGACATACACACTTCCATGAGCGCCCGTCGAGAAGACAATATGGTGTCCATTGGGAGACCAGCGCGGGCGTGTCTCGGCTGCTGGAGTACGTGTTATCCGATGGTGCAGGGACCCATCGGCAGTGACAATAGCGACATCAGGCCATTGTTCTGCATTCCGGCGAGATACAAAGGCAATGTGCTCACCATCGGGTGACCAGGATGGCGAATATCCGCCATCAGTAAGCGGAGTAACGATACCATTCAAATTGGTCACTGCCAGATTGTCCTGACCATCCTGGGAAACACTAAATACGATGCGATCCCCTTGGGGTGACCAGGTCGGGGCTGCCTTGGGTTCGGGGCTATCCGTGAGATTGACCTGCCCCGACCCATCGGCATTCATGATAAAAATATCGCGTGCTCCCGTCTGGGAATGCCCCACAAACGCAATGCGGCCCACCCCACTCTGCAACCCGGGCTGCGTGTAGATGGTAGGACCTCGAAGTCCGGGCACCAGCGTCATGATGACCAGAAGCGAGAAAATCAGGGCGACGGCTACCAACAGTACCGCACCGCAGGCCAAAATGCTTTGAACGATCCAGCGCATAGTATTCCATGCCTTTTTATAGAATGCATATTCGTTTGCAGATTATCCACTACTATATAATCGGACTCATCGGCGCACCAGTGGCAAATAGACCCCCTCAGCACTGGGAACCCGGGTACATCTATTTACATCGAAAGAAGGGTCATCTTCATGGTAGTAGAGGCAGACACGGGAGGCTGTTGCTTTGGGGAAGCCTCGTTGTGTTGTGGTAGTACCATCACAATATTCTCCGCCTATGGCGAAGAGACCAGTGAAGAGATCAAATGTAAAACCATCCTCTGGTGATGTGCCACAGCCTCCGACACGATCCTTCTGTGCCATATCTGTGAGCATGAAAGCAGTACCTCCAGCGTAGGTATTTCTGCGCTGGTGTTCGATAAGCACCTCAACAATATGACTAGCTGTATCAAGAAAAGGTGGGGCATCACTGAAACAGGCTGCGTTGAAGGGATCCTCGCGACAGATTGCTGGCCCTTCCTGCCAGTTAGGACTGGCTGGCTGCCCCTCGTTATTTAGTGGATCGGTGGGCCAACCGAATTCTTCTAGCACAATGGATTCAATGTAGGCATATTTATTGCCAAAGGTACTGAAGAAGCTATCATCTACTTCACCATAGCGATGGGTTGAGATGAAATCGATACCACTGTCGAGTGAGGCAGCCAACAGGTTTCCACCGCCATCAGTATACTGACGAAAAAAATGATCGACCATCGTCTCAGTGCTGATAGTTTCTTCCGTTTCGGGTATCGTTCGCTCGCTCGACAGACCAACGGTTATTAATGGGGGAGTAGCTCCTAATTCATTGCTCACACCTCGGATGACATTTCTGACATCATGCACCCAGTTGTTGGCGGATATCGCATACTCATCATAGGCGTAGCAATCTTCGCTCCCCTGGCAACGACCAGGTTCAGGCGGGTTGTACGGATGATTATTGATCTCGTTATCAGCGCTGATATACGCAATCAGGTGGAGCGCATCATTCTCATGAAACAACGTGATCAGCTCTCTGAGCCAATCACGCCGTTCAGTGGTCATCTCAAAATTGTTCCCATTGTTCACCACTAGTCCTAGACGCAAATCATATTGCTCTGCTTCGCGGGCAAAATCGTAGATCGTTTCGACTTCAATCGGCTGAATACTCGGATCAGGACTTTCATACTCTGCGCTTCCGGGAACGCTGGTAAAGACACGCAGGGTATTTGCCCCCAAATAGGATGATGCTCTTTGCATCCAGAAAGCCCGTTCTCGTTCTTCTGGGGTAGGTGATGCCTGTCCGGGAGAACGCAATGGCCCGTATCGATTGCTGATAAACTGCCAACTGTTAATACCATGCTCCGGTATGTGAAACTGTACTCCTTGCAATGCCCAGCGATTCTCGGGTGTAGCAGGGAGACGATCGTAGAAGAAACTCCCATCTTTAAATATCTGGTCAGTCGAGAGTTGCTCCGTTTCATGGTTTGCAGATTCACTCGGGAATTGGCTGGTAAAGTGCATTCCCCGTGTCTGAAGATTGCTCACATACAATTCACTTAATCCTGAGCCTGTAGCACGGGTCACGGTAAATACAAGCTCGTTTTGCTCAGTAAAGCCCCAAGGACGAATGCGAACGGGGCTCGATGCCACTACTAGGTCATCAGTGAAGCCAGTGTTGCTATTATAGACACTGAGGGTGGATGTATCAAGATCATCCTGCCGGTTAACCCAGGCAATCACATCTCCAGCAATCACTGGGTACTCTGCCATGTCCATCGATATGATCTTGTGCTCTTGTCTATCAATATCATAGAGTACCACTTGTTGCGTACCAGTTGTTGAGGTATGAGACCATACAGCATACTTTCCATCAACAGCATAGGATATGAGGTTGCGTGTTCCGGTTAACATGGTCGTGCCTGCACCATTCTCCAACTGGCGCAAATACAGGCTCCGTGAAGGGGTGGCATATCGTTCACGAGGATTTTCGTGATTCCAGAGGAGAAAACTATCGTCCACAACGGGTTCTTCTGCTTTACCTGGACCGATCTGCTGTATCTGTCCGGTGGCAACAGTATAGACATAGAGACCGCGCTGATCCTGGTCTCGGCGCGTATAGTAAAGCTGCCCATTGTGCATTGCCAGTGTCCCAAACCCTGCAGCACTCGTTGCTGTAACAAACGTGAATATGTGTTTGGTTCGGAGATCGTATCCTCGAATAAGCTCATATGACGAGAAAGCAGAGTCTCTCTGCTCAATCCAAGCAACAATGGTTCCATCACTTGCAACAAAGCGCGGTCGATGCTGAGCGGGTATCAGAAACTCCTGCTCTGTTTTCAGATTGTATCCATATATTGCCCGATTCAGGTGGCGACCATCCAACCAGAAGAGGTAGTTTCTTGCAACGACTGGATGACCAACAATAGCGGTATCAGTAATAAGGCGCACAGCATTTTTTGCTCCAGACGGAGACTCATTGGTACTGACTGCCAGGGTTGGTGATAGAGAACCAGAACTCGACAAAAAAAGCCACAGAAGCAAAAACACGATCCAGAGCCGGCGGAGGTTATGACACAGTGGGAGACCAACCTTTCGTGGAGACACCAAAAGAGATACACATGATTCAGACGAACACAACCAATATCCACAAGAATAGGCAGAGTTGATTGGCCCGGGAGTATACTTGTTGATTGTTGACCTCATCACAATAAACAAGTAGGTTACACAAACGTTCTGTCATCTACATTTGAAATCCCTGTATGTTGCCCAATAATTCCGCCATTCTCCTCCTGACTCCAGCAGCGTTCACCTCATTGGAGCGTACTGGCAGTTTCAGCTTTCCTCTATAATACTCCTTATTGGAGAATATGACAACTGAAAGGATCAAGGAATCACCATGCCGCGTCACTGGGAATTTGATGACCTCGTAGAACACTTCACCCTCCTGCCCCACGAGTATGCATTGATTGCCACCATTCATGCACCGCACAACCGCCTGGGGTTTGCCGTCTTGCTCAAGTTCTTTCTGTATGGCCTGGGCACCAACACCGGGCTGAAACGGATGGCTGTCGGCAATGCGGACGTGAGCTACAAAGACCTGCTGTATGTGCGACGGCGCTTCATCACCGCCGATCACCTGCGGGCGGCAATTGCCCAGATCGTCAACGCGACCCTGGCGGTGCGCCTGACCTCTATCTGGGGCACCACGACCACCGCCTGCGCCTCGGACGGCAAAAAGTTCGGGGCGTGGGAGCAAAACCTGCGCATCCGGTGGCACCCGCGCAAGCCTGGCCCAGGCGTGGTGGTCTACTGGCATGTCGAGAAGAAAGCCAGTTGTGTCTATTCGTCTCTCCAGACCTGTACCGCCTCCGAGGTCATCGCGATGATCCAGGGCGTCCTGCGCCATTGTACGGACATGAGCATCGAGCAGCACTACGTGGACAGTCACGGTCAGAGCGAGGTTGCCTTTGGCCTCTGCCATCTGCTCCAGATTGACCTGCTGCCCCGGCTACGCCCGATCCACAGTCAGAAATTGTACCTGCCGGACAGCAGCCAGTCCGACCGCTATCCGCATCTGAACGCGGTGCTGACCCGCCCCATCAACTGGGAACTCATCCGCCAGCAGTATGATGATCTGGTCAAATATGCCAGCGCCCTCCAGTCGGGCGTGGCCGATGCTGAAGCCATTCTGCGGCGCTTTACGCGCAATGTCGGCCATGCCACCTACAAAGCGATGGCCGAACTGGGGCGGGTGATCAAGACGATCTTCCTGTGTCGCTACCTCCACAACCTGGAACTGCGGCGCGAAATCAATGAGGGGCTGAACGTCATCGAGAACTGGAACAGTGCTAACAGCTTCATCTTCTATGGACGCAATGGGGAGATAAGCACCAACCGTCGTGATGATCAGGAAGTGTCCATGCTCGCGCTGCACCTGCTGCAAAACAGCTTGGTCTACGTGAACACGCTCATGCTGCAAGATGTCCTGGCGGAACCGCCGTGGTTGGCACGGATGACCGCCACCGACTTGCGAGCGCTGACCCCGTTGATCTCCCAGCATGTCAATCCCTATGGCATCTTTCAGCTTGACCTGGAGCGTCGCTTACCGTTCACCGATGCCAGTGCCGCATAGGAATGGGCAGGAGGCGTGCTGCGGGAGTGTGGTACGCCTCATTTTAACCAGATTTTAACGGAGTTGCCCCTGGTGACACGAATGTTGAGTTTGGGCCAATACATGTCTACAAAGCGTCCACAGCCGGTGATACTGCGAACTGGGTACTATCACCGGGAGGCGTCTTGCTTTTTGTAGGGTATAAACTGAACGCCTATTGTGTATACTTTAGCCTATTGTGTCAAATAAAGTTCGGGCTGTTTCTCCTGTTATGCCTGTTATGATGGTTGTTGCCGCAATAATGATCTCCTATGGTTGTAAACAGCCGATAGGATCATGAATCATACTACAGATTCATGGCAATCGTCAAGCACTTTTCGGATATAATGGAGAGAACGATCGATGATAGCAGGATCATGATCGGGTCGTTTTCCCAGTCTCTTTGCAATATCTGGATGTTCTTATGAATTTGACAACATCGACGCTCAAGACGATGTTCTTTCAAGTATTCGATACGGTGCTGACTGCTCACTCGACAGTGTATGTCTCTGGTCCGATTGAAACCGGTCGTCTCTTTTATGAATCACTGGTCAATGACGGTGCGGCCACGCCACAGGTACGCTTGATCAATCAGCAACGGCTGCATCAGTTTGCCAACCATTTGCGCCAGCGCCTGCAGCGCCCGGTGCTTGACCCGACTCCACTGGCGGTACCAGGCTGGAATGGTCAGGATTATATCACCTTTTATCTTGAGGTCATTCAGCAATATATCTGTGAGTCGTGGTTTATTGCTGGATGGGAATATAGTACGGGTGCCACGGCCGAGTTCTGGTTTTGTATCGAGCACCATGTTCCCTGCTATGCCGAAACGGGCGAGCCGTTAACTGCTGAACATGGCAATCACTTGATCGGCCGTGCCGCTGCTTATGTCGAATCGCTTGGCCTCGACAGTACGCTCTTGCGATCACGCATTCATTAAATACGTACTGGTGTCTGGTTTGGATGGGATGTCGGTGAATGATCATCCCATCCGCAACGTATTCAGATCAACCCGCTCCCAACAATGCTGCTCGTGCTGCGGCAAAATCGCTCAAATCGGCCAGCACCGCATCGGGGTGGTGCTGCTCTAAATCATCAATGCTATATGGGCCTGTTGCAACTGCAACGGTGCGGACATCATGACTCGCTCCGCATCGAATATCATGGGGGGTATCTCCCACAATGATGACATCGTGTGGTGCAAAGGTATGACGATAATAGCGGCTTGCACGTTCCATGGCAATGGGTACCAGCCGGGCGCGTTCATGGTGGTCATCGCCATAAGCCCCAACATCGGTATTCAAGTAAGCAAGTAGGCCCAGCCATTCGAGCTTGAGGCGTGCCACCGGGGCAATGTTGCCGGTGAGCGGTGCCTGGACGACCTGCCCATGGAAATGTTCCAGGAGCGCCAGTACTCCAGGCATCACCCGTCCGTCAGCAATAATCGACTCACGGCGCTGTTCCATCTCTTGCACATACAACGCTTTAAAGGCCGGCAGACGTTCCAGCAGCTCTGATTCCTGGAGCTCCGGAAAGGTCTCATGGATAATCTGGCGGTCGGTTTTGCCCGAATAAAAGGTTCGCTCACGGCGTGGCGCATATCCAAACGTTTGATTCATGGCTGCTCGCATCCCCTCACCGGCAAGACCGCCGGTGTGCAAGAGCGTGCCATCAATATCCCACAAAATGAGTTTGTTCATACGGCTAACTGGTGGTATCATGATTCCGATTTGTCCTGACTCCTGATTCGTATGGATGACGGATAACGAGAGCACCTATTGTTGCAAAAAGGAACTCGATAGGCATGGTCGAAGGTCGCATCTGGCGTGATTTTAACTTCTTCTTGTTTGGTTGTGTGCTGGCATTGCTTTGCCTGAGTTTGCTCAGTGTCTACAGTGCTACGCTCAATGCGGTCACGGCCTTTGGCAACCCAATGCATGTTCTCTTCCCACGTCATGTTGTTAATATTGTGGTCGGTCTGATTGGTCTGACGGCAATGACCATGATCGACTATCGTTTGCTCTCCAGTTTTGCTCTGCCGCTCTATGTTGCGGTGATTCTGACTCTGTCAGTGGTGCTGGTCTTTGGTCGCATTCAAGAAGGAGCGCAGAGCTGGTTTGATCTGGGCGTTCGCACCGTGCAACCCTCCGAGTTTTGCAAAGTGGCGATGATTGTTGTTCTTGCTTCATACTGGTCGCGTTTTGAAAAGCTCCGTCACACCTGGCAAGTACAGCTTGGCGGCCTGGTTATCGGCTGTTTGCCGGTGCTGCTGGTGCTGGTACAACCTGACTTTGGCACGGCGGTGATTTTTGGCGCTATCTGGCTCTCGATGGCCTGGTGTTCAGGTATTCGGCTGAGCCATCTGCTTATGCTCTTTCTCGTTGCTATACCGATCATCTGGGTCGGCTGGACGTATGTGCTGGATGATTACCAGAAGGCACGCCTGCTCACCTTCTACTGGTTGCACTATGACCCGACTAAAGTCGATCCCAATGATGGCTACAACGTCACCCAATCACTCATTGCCATCGGGTCGGGCGGCATGTTTGGCGCTGGCCTGACGCATGGTTTGCTGAGCCAGGGGAACTATGTTCCGGTGCAGTATTCCGATTTTATCTTTGCCGTGATTGGCGAAGAAATGGGTTTTGCCGGTGGTATCATCCTGATCCTGTTTTTTTTCTTGCTGCTCTTCTTAACCATCTCCATTGCTCGACGGGCGCGTGATCTGTTTGGTCATCTCATTGCTATCGGTATTTTTGGCATGCTCTTTGCCCACTTTGCGGTCAATGTTGGGATGACGATTGGTGTCTTTCCGGTGACTGGTATTCCATTGCCATTTGTTTCGTATGGTGGCAGTTTTACGTTTACCTCGCTGCTTGCTGTTGGTTTGCTCCAGAGTATTGCGATGCGTTGGCGCCGCATTGTGTTTTAATCTGCACCATATCTTTATTATACCATCTGATGCGCATGTCAGCAGACCGAACACATTGTGCATTGCTTCTGTGAAAGGGACGTACCGATTTATCACAAAGGACGCAAAGGCCACAAAGGTTGATCAAAGCAAAACCTTTGATCGCTGATCCGGTTCAGAGTTTGGTGTTTTTGCACCGGAAATCCCTCTTGCCAACGCTCAGTCAGCATGGTATACTCATGATAGAAACCCATAATGGCGCTCATTGTAGAGCAAAAGAATGGAGGTTGATCATGGGGTATCTACTATCGACTGGGATTATCTTTTTTATCTCTGCTATTCTTGCGTCGCTTGCGATTGGCTTTTCGTTTCTCAAAGCTGTTATCGTTGAGGTACTTTCAAAAGTTAAGTTTATCGCCAGTGCTACTGATATTCGCCGAAACCGATCCTGAACCAGGGTATGCTGTCTGATCGGTTCCGTGACGCTCTGATGTCGGTTCTGATCAGGCAGAAAGCGGTTGGAATATTTCCCATGATCAGAAACATCCCAACCGCCCGTTTTTTCATCCGAAGACGGTACGACTGTTAGATTTCGCTCATTGCCCGTCGGACCAACCGATGAGCCAGGGTCTGGGTGCCGGTATGCTCGTAATAATTGGTCGTCATATCGATAAACGCTGCCAGATAGTCGAGCTTATCATCGCTGATCTCAATAAAGTTTTTCAAGCTGCCAACAATCTTGTCGGCGGAAAGATCATGCTCTTTCACAAAGCCATTGATCCAGTCGCTGACCGATGAAAAGCTCTGCTGAATAAAATTCAGTTGCTCTTGCGTATTGCCACCGGGGACACTCTCTTTAATGCGGTCATAGGTCTCGTTCTTTTCCAGTTCGTCTGGTGTCAGGCCTTCGAGAATCTCGATGACCATTCGCACAAAATCTGGTCCCAACGGCAAAATACCATCGAAGCAGATCAGGGCATTCATGCGCATGAGCGACTCTTTGCTGTATTTGCCGAGGGATTTGACAAAATCGCCGATGCTATCTCCTGGCAAGCCATTGATGCTGCAAAACGCGACGACTTCCACGACGAGTTTGAGGCTCAAATCGATTGCCTGAGCACGGTCGGCCTTGGGGGTAATCTTGCTGAGAAAACTCAAGAAGCCAATCGAGTGCCCCACTTTATTGGCGAGTGCTGCGGTTGCCAACGCCTTATCGGTTGAGTCCACTGTTTGATACAGCCACATCGCCCGCTGATAACCCTGTGATGAATCATTGTACAGATGGATGGCCCGCTCACCAATCTTCTGTATGCGCTCTTGATCCGATGTGCGCGCCACCTTTTTGATGGTAGCTTCAAAGCCGACGAGATTTTCCCATTCACCGGGCATGACAAAATCAAGCGCGTGCAGAGCCTTCACCGTGATATTATCGGCTGGCAGCTCATCGACCAGTTCAGAAATGGGTTTAGCCATAATGCGAGAACTCCTTTATGGGGTATAAGAGAGACACAACACCATTATTCAGTCAGACCTTCCAGCCCCGCGAGATCAAACTTCTCAATCCAGGTATCACGGTCTGCTTCCGTAAAGCTATCTTCGACTGAAAAGGCCTTGACCTGAAATCGATCGCCTACCAGCACCGCAGTCTCAAAATCAACATCAATCGCCGGGTAGCCGCCGATTTCTCTGGTGCTTTCGGCAAATTTTTCGGCCGCTTCGGGGTTATTCGTCGTATCGGAGATAGAGAGCAGCGCAACTTCGGTGCCATCTTGTTCCAGCGAGGCTTCGGCAAAGCCATCTTTCTCTTGCGTGAAGGTGAAATCAAAGCCTTCACTTTCAGCTGCATCTTTGGGGAAAAACGTATTGAGGCTACCACCTTCGACCGATTCGGCTGAAGTGGCCGGCCCCTGGGTCTTTTCAGCCTCATCCCAGCGGGTTGGCTGACTCCCACAGGCCGATACAAAGAGCAACAACACCAGTAGGAGCGCCCCAAACAGGCGCTGTGAACCAGAAAAACTCATCACTATACCTCCTTGTTTTACTCTACCATTGTGTTCTGCACAGAATCGCTTGTCGTCCATTGTTGTTTGGCGGCGGAAGCATGTTGTGTGCTGGCTGTAAGTATGGCACAGGTTGCACAACTTTGCAAGCGCTGCAAGGCTTTATGAAGGCAGATAATCTGGCTGCTTGGGGTATCGCAGCACGATCTTACAGCGTGAAAAGCAAGCTGGCGACAACAAGAGTGCTGCCTCCTGGGCTCGCTTTTGTGCGACACCAGGAGGCAGTGTTCATCTTCACGAGAGGAGATTTGCTGTGTTAGAGTGCATGGATGATACGGCTTTGCTCATTGACAAGCATATAGCCATGGGCAGTCAGCACCATACGGATACCGTTGGGCATCTGTTTGAGCGGGATCACCCGTGCTCGTAGTTCTTGACCATCGGCAAGCTGTATCATCTCTTCGATTCGTTCGGGCTGCTGGTTGCTTTCTTGCTGTGCCTTCCAGGCGGCGCCGATGCGTCGAGCCTGTGCGGAAAGGCCCATTCCTAACAGATAGAACAGGGCCATCAGCGGTAACAAGACCACCAGCAAAAACAACCCACCCATCGAGACGAGAACCGTTAAGATAGCAAGTGCCAGGACAATGCCATAATTGAAGATGTTTCGATTGAGTGTAAAAAGATGTGACATCATTGTTCCTTTCTCACAAAATGCTATGTGATATGACTAGCAACGGAACGATCATTCAGGTGCTTACCACGGCTGGTACAACCAGATCGATCAACGCTGGTAGTGTTCCCTTCTTGTTTTGTTCTCAAAAACCAGTCTCTTTCAACTCCGCTTCTATTGTACGTTAGCAGTATCAGCATTTACGTTAACGAGTCAATAACATTGTATTAGAAATTGTTTACGGTTGGCGCACCCGTACTTTCACTTCTTCCGACACAGCGGCATCACCATGACCGGTGACGTGTGCCTGGTTCGATAACACTGTTCCGTCGGCGGTCTGCTCTTTGACCTGCACTTCAATGGTGATCACTGCTTCGATGTTCTGGCGTACCGGCAGGGTACAATCTACCTGCTGACCTTCCACCGTACATGCCCCTGGTGGTTGCACCTGTTGAATCAACAGTTCTGCTGCCAGCGTATCTTGCATGCGGGCACTGCGCACGACATCGCTATCGGTGAAGATGCCAATGGTGTAGCGAAACCGTTCACCCGGTGCGATCTGTGAGACCGAAGCTAGCTTTTGTACCCGCAACGAGGTTTCGGGGCGGGGTGTGCCGGTTGGTGTGGGGCGATGGGCCAGCGGTATGGGTTGACGTCGCGGTAGCAGTGCCTGTGGCCGTGGCTGTGCTGGTTGTGGTTGCCGATGGCGTCGGCAGTGCTGGTGCCGGCTTGCCGTCACTGATGGTGTCAGCGTAGCCGTTGCGGTTATGGTTGCCGTAGGCGTGGGTGATGGACCAGCAGTATGGGTCAGGGTCGGGGTAGTGGTTGGTTGCGGGGGCAAGGGTGTCCCCTGTACTTCAACGCCCAGCCGACCAAAGAGCACCTGATATGGTGGCTCATTCTCCGGATGCCACTCAAAACGGGTCCGTTCAAACCATTGGACGGTATAGGACTCCCCTTCGATGATTTCGGTCATTGGTTCACTCAAAGGGTAGCCAAACAGGGCTAGATTTTCAAATTCACTCTTGCTATTGGGGTCACCATCAAACTCCAAGCCGCTGGCACGCCATGCGCTCAGAAATGGCTCGCAGATGGTATGTCGTGTTTCGGGAAAGGAGCGACAGCCTTCCTGCGGTTCACCGGGCGGGAAATCCAACCAGTTGCGGCCCTGCTGTTCGAGACGATCCGCACCAAGCCGTCCCAACAAGACATCGTAAGGCGACGGGTTTTGCGGGTGCAGTTCCAGACGGTTGCGTTCAAACCATTGCAACTCCACTACTTTGCCCTCGACAAACGCCGGTTGCTGTGGGCCAATCGGAAACCCAAAGACCGGCAATGCCCCCTGGGTTTGCCAATATTCGGCAATACGCCCGGTCATACAATAGCCGGTTTCGGGAAAGCAGATGGTTTGTGTCTGGGCCTGGCTTCTGGTGCTGAATGAGATCAGCATGAGAAGCGATAAACCAATCACCCCGGTGATGATGACATTGCGATACATTGCCTGCCTTGCTCGCTTTCTGCTGCGTGCGTTGATCTTCTGGTCTCTCTTCTATTGTACCATAGTCAGACGGTGCCTGGCGCTTCAGGCGTTAGCAGCGCTGCACTACGGATCCCCCCCCACCTGTTGCTGCAACACGCTGCGCACGCGGGTGAGCCACTGCTGCGGCGTGCTGCCCTGCTTTGTCAGCAGGCCGTCCACACGTTCGCGCAGGTATCCCCGTTCTTCGTTGGTCAGCTCCTTGCCCGACAGCACGACGACGGGAATGCTGCGCGTCTGTTCTTGCTCGGCGAGCGCTTCTAGCACGGCAAAGCCATCCACCTCTGGCATCATCAGGTCCAGCAGCACCAGGTCGGGTTGCTGGGCAGCGATGGCGTTCAGCCCGGCCTGGCCGCCGTCGGCGGTGTGTACCTGGTAGCCGCCCACATCGCCCAGTTGGTATTCTATCAGTTCCAGCACATCCGGGTCGTCATCGATGGCGAGGATCGTGCCGTCTGCTGGCACCAACTGCGCTACCGTCTCGCGCAGCTGCGCCTCGGTCACCGGCTTGAGCAAATAACCCGCAGCACCCAGCATGATGCCGCGTGCTTCGTCCTCGACCACGGTGTACAGCACGACCGGGATGGGCCGCAGTTCGGGGTCGCTCTTGAGCGTGGCGAGGATGTTCCAGCCATTCTGGAAGGGCATGATGATGTCCAGCAGGATCGCTGCTGGTCGCAGGTCGGCTACTTTGCCTAATGCCGCCTGGCCATCGGTCAGGCCATAGACGGCATAACCATCCTCGCTGAGATAGGCCCGTACAATCTCGATAGCGGCAGGGTCATCATCGATTACCAGCACGGCTGTGCCTTGCTCCGTCCCAGGGCGAGGCTGGCTCATGGTGGCTTCCACTACGGGGGCGTCGGCCAGCGGCAGGCTGAAGAAGAAGGTCGAGCCGACCCCTACTGTGCTCTCCAGCCAGATGCGACCGCCGTGCATGGCGACCAGGTGCTGACAGATGGGCAAGCCCAGGCCGGTGCCCTGGTAGCTGCGAGCACTGCCCTCATCGGCCTGGCGGAACTCCTCAAAAATGGTACCAAACTTATCCGCTGGGATGCCGGTGCCGGTATCGCTGACGCTGACGATTACCTCGTGACCGCGCTGCCATGCCCGCACGGTGATGTGCCCCGCATCGGTGAATTTGGCGGCGTTGCTTAAGAGGTTGAGCAGCACCTGGCGCAGACGGGTTTTATCGGCCTCGATGGTGGGCATGTCTTCGGCAATCTCATGGTGCAACTGGATCGGTTTGTCTTTGGTCAGGCCGATAGCAGTAGACAGGGTGCTTTTGACCAACTCTCCCAGATGGGTGGTTTCCTTGTAGAGGTCCATGCGGCCCGACTCAATCTTCGCCAGGTCTAGAATATCGTTGATGAGACCGAGCAGATGCTGACCGCTGTTCTCGACCCGTTCGAGGTAGGCGTCCTGCTCCTCGGTGACCGGGCCACGCATCCCCACACGCACGATGTGGGTGAAGTTGATGATCGAGTCGAGCGGGGTGCGCAGTTCGTGGGACATATTGGCGACAAAGCGGGTCTTGAGTTCGTTGGCTTCTTCGGCGGCAGCGCGGGCCTGTTCGGCATCGGCGAGGGCATCGGCGAGTTGGGCGGTGCGTTCGGCGACCAGTTCTTCGAGATGGGTGTAGAGACGGGCATTTTCGAGGGAGATGGCGACCTGGCCGGAGAGCAGGCCGAGGATTTCCTGGCGCTGCTCGGTGAAGGCATCGGCGGTCTGGGCATTTTCCAGGTAGAGCAGACCGCTGAGGCTGCCCTGATGGCTGAGCGGCAGGGCGAGCACGGAGCGCGGTTGCTGTGCCTGGATGTAGGGGTCGCTGGTGAAAGACCCACTGGCGGGCGCATCACCGAGCACCACGCTCTCGTTAGTACGCAGCACATAGCTGA
>JAAURD010000083.1 GCA_012034075.1 Chloroflexaceae bacterium
CACTCAGCACACCCGATGAAGATGTGAACGGCGACGGCGACCCCGACCAATGACGACACCGACAACGACGGCACGCCCAACTTCCGCGATGACGACGACGACGGCGACGGCATTCCCACCGCCACCGAGTGTCCCAACGGCCTGCCCTGCCCCGATAGCAACGGCAACGGCATTCCGGATCACCTGGACCCAGCCGAGACACCGCAGGTTGAAGGCGGCACCGTCCATCTGCCGCTGATCTTCCGTCAAGAACGCGAACCAGTTGCCGCAGTCGGGCCAGACCTGGTCGCTACCATCGCGCTGGCGCCAGACCAGACCAGCTTTGAGGCGGGCGAACCGGTGGTCATCACCGTGGTGGTTACCAACCAGGGCAACGAACCAACCACGGCCGGCTTCTGGGTCGATCTCTATCTCAACCCCAGCGGCACACCCAGTATCGGCCAGCGTTGGGAGGACCTGTGCGGTCTCTTCCCCTGCCATGGCATCGCCTGGGGCGTCACCGAGTTGCTCGATCCCGGTGAGAGCGTCACCCTGCAATCGGTGGCCAGTGACTACGATGACATCCAGACCGTCTGGCCCGGCTGGCTCGTCAACGGCACCACCGACGCCTGGGTACAGGTCGATAGCTGGGACCCCGACAGCAGCACCGGCAACATCGCCGAAAGCGATGAGACCAACAACCTGACCCAGCTGAGTGGTCTCACCGTGACCGGCGACAACCCGCCCAGCCTCGCCAGCGAAGGCCGCGAGGTACCCGACCGGCCGGCCCAACCGTAAGCGGTAGGAACGCACAGTATACCCATAAGCAAGAGCCGTACCAATTTCAATTGGTACGGCTCGTAGTGCGCCACTCTTGCGGCGCTGTGCTATGGCACAATCTCAAACAAAATCACATGTTCCACATTACTTTCCTGACCATGGGCAACCACCGACCACGTACCCGGCATTGCATCAGGCGGTGATGTCCAGTACCAGTCAGCACGCCCACCCGGAACAGATTCATTCAGCTTGCTGACATTGGTATCATCCGCAGCAATAACCTGCCCCGCTGGCGTGTTGAGCCAGACCGAAATGTCTTCCTCGTTTCCAAAGCCTGTCGCATAGAAGGCAAAGCGTGTGCCAGCTGGGCCGGCGTTTGGCTGGACATTGGTCTCCAGACGGTCGGGATCAGACGGTGCAGGTGCGGCCCCACGGCGCACCTCAAAGGTCACTACCCGTTCCACATCGCTCTCATTGCCATAGGCTACCGCACTCCAGGTACCTGGGGGTGCATCGCTGGGCGCCTCCCAGCGCCAATCAATACGACCAGTATCGGTAACTTCGTGCAAGCCGTACATATTGTCAGTCGTAGTGCTGCCATCCGGTCGATTGATCCAGACACTGACCTCTTCTTTGTCATCATCGCCATCGAAGCCGGTTGCAAAGAAGAAAAACAGAGCGCCTGGTGGCCCCACATCGGGGCGTACCTCGATATCTGGTCCGGGCTGTGCCTGTACTGAGTGCGGAAATGCCATGAGGCTCACGGTCAGCCCAAGTATCATAGCCACTGACAGTATCCATATCTTGTGCATATATGCATGTGTCATAAAGATAAACCTCCTTCTCTATTGTGATATTGTGATGATGTGTTACGACCACCATCGCTATCTATTCTAACGCGTGCAACCTGCGCTTGCATGATAGCTATACGAGCGAAAAAGGAATCATTGCGGAGTCATGAGAAGATACGGTTGTTTGAACACGAAGGGCAACACACGAACAGGAGCGCATGCCGGTCTATCACGTCGTAGATAACGAACGCTGGCGTAATGCCGCTGGCAGGATCTGCAATTGCTGGCGATATTTGGCGACGGTTCGGCGTGCAATCGGATAGCCACGCTGATGTAACTGCTCGGCAAGCTGGGCATCGCTCAAGGGTTCACGTTCATGCGCAATAAGCTCGCACAGCACATCCTGGACCGGGCGAGCAGTATGGAAGAATTCCGCAAACGGCAACAGTGAACCGTCGGGTAACACTACGCTTTTATGGGCAATAGCGCGGCTAACCGTTGATTCGTGAACGCCTAGCTCGGCAGCGATCTCGGTACGGGTCAGGGGCAAGAGATGCCGCGTACCATAGCGCAAAAAGGCATCTTGATATGCTATCAGAGCCTCACTAACCTGCTGTAGCACCGCTTTACGCTGGCTCAGGTTGCTCAGAAAGATGCGTGAACGCTCAATGTAGGTACGCACATGCTCCTGTTCGGCAGCATCAAGCTGCTCAAGTTGCAGGGCTACTGCTTCGTACACTGGGCTCATACGCAGCATACGGCGGGGAGCGTAGAGCACCTCGGCCTTGAATCCACCATCAGGCGTTGCGGTCATCGCAACATCTGGATGATCGAGCAGCGATTGCTTGCGGTGATGGGCAGCAATCACCAGCTGGGCGGGATAGGGCCAGCAGTGTTGCTGGAGAAAATGGCGAACCAGTTCAATATCATCGAGCGAAATACGCAACTGTCGCGCGATGCGCTGGTAACGGTGATGCCCCAGATCATCGAAGCAGTGGGCAACGATGGTATGGGCATGGGGCGGTATGCCACCTGCTTGTGCCAGATGGTCCAGCTGCGCCAGCAGACATGCTTGAACGTTGCTGGTCGCAATGCCCGGCGGGCCAAGTTCGCGCAGCTGCTGCAAAACGGCGTGGATGCGCTGGGGGTCAACATTCAGAATACGACTCAGGGTCGGGATATCAATCGATAAAAAGCCATGGTCATCCAGACTCTCCACCAGCAAGAGCGCCAGCGGATAGTCCTCAACCGCAAGGCTGGCCCGTAAGTCGCGCATCAGACAGTCGGTGAGGCTACGCGGCGCCGCAACCGTGAGAAGGGGATCGACCGCCTCGTCCGATGGGTCATACCGGGTTGCCCCTGCACCGGTTGCGCGATGCGGGGGCACCTGGGTGAACAACGGCTCGCTGGCTGGTATGGTCTCGTTTTCATCTTCCTGGGCTTCAAGCGCCGGGTTCTCGCTCAGTTCTTGCTGAATCAGTTGCTGTAATGTACTCTGAGGCAGCACAAGCATCTCGGCAAAGTGGATCATCACCGGCGTGATGCGGGTTTCCATGCGTGGCGTGAGGATCATTTCAAACATGGGGTTCATCATCCTGCCAGAGCGGTTGTGCCAGCGCTAAGAGCTGTGCCGCTGCTTCACGATTGCCATCACATTGCTGCAATGCCATTTGCCATGCGGTCCGTTCGGTCCGCTGCACCAGTTCAGTCATCGTTGTGCCGGCACGCACCAGAGCACGCACGCTTTGCGCAAAGGGCGTGTCTGGAGGTTCATGATCGAGCAACAGATGTTCGGGGAGAATAAGACCACTGCCAGTCAAAATCACTGCTCGCTCGATCACATTCTCGAGCTGTCGTACATTGCCAGGCCAGTGGTAACGTTGCAGTTGAACCAGGGCGGCTTCGCTCAGGCGGATACCCTGACGTTGATGGCGCTGCTGATACCGCATCAAGAAATGCGCGACGAGCAGGCTGATATCATCGATACGCTCACGGAGTGGCGGCATCTGCAAGGTAATCACACAAAGACGATAGTAGAGATCATCACGGAAGCGACCGGCCTGCACTTCATGCTGCAAGTGGCGGTTAGTCGCCGCCAGCACACGCACATCTACTGCAATCGAGGCATTGCCACCGACCCGTTCAATGCTGCGTTCTTGAAGCACACGCAAGAGCTTCTTTTGCATCGCAGGACTCATCTCGCCCATTTCATCCAGAAAGATAGTACCACCGCTGGCCTGCTCAAAGCGTCCTTTGCGCCGCGCCATAGCCCCGGTGAAGGCACCTTTCTCATGGCCAAACAGCTCACTCTCTAGCAGCGTTTCGGTGAGTGCTGCACAGTTAACCGTGATAAACGGGCGTGCGTTGCGCTCTGACATCTGATGCAATGTACGTGCGACCAGTTCTTTGCCGGTGCCCGATTCACCGGTAATCAATACGGTCGCATCACTGCTAGCAACCCGACCAATCAATTTGTACACCTGTTGCATAGCCTCACTCTGACCGATCAGCGTATCGCGCGGATCCGTGGCGTGTCTCTGCATCACCAGCGGTGTTTGCTGCCTGGTGCGATACTGGGCAATGGCCTGGCGCAGAGCCGGCAGCAAGCGGTCGGGGGTAAGTGGTTTTGGCAGGTAATCATAGGCACCATACGAGGTCGATGTCATCGCGGTATGGGCAGAACTGTAGCCAGTAACGATGAGTACCGGTAGATCGCTCTGCTGCTCAGAGAGATACTGCAAAATGGCAAGGCCGCCCGGTTCGGGCATATGCACATCAAGCAGCGCGGCATCAAAGACCATGCTCTCCAGGGTATCGATGGCATGCGGCCCAGAATGGGCAATAATCACGTTGGCCCCGCTATCGATCAGCATCTCTTGCACAAGACCGCAGAGAGCGGGATCATCATCAGCCACGAGGATGGTGCTATCTTGAAGAATATCGTTCATAGTCAACTTTCTTGTTTTGTATTGCTTCAATGATACCATGATTTTCCGTCATTCTCTGCTGGATTGCTATGGTATCATGTTCTGCATACATTCCAGAAGGTCTGTTGTCCTGACTTCGTACAGCAATGCAGCAATGATTGCGTCTGTCCTATGCCCTCGCACAAGTGACGAGGGTGGTGGCACAGAACCTGCTGTCCTGAGGACCCTGGCGGTGCATGTTTGGATTGGACATGCGAGCGCGTGCGGCTGGTAGGGGCGTCAGCGTGCTGCGCCCAACGATGATCCGTGAAGGCATTTCGGCATAGATGAACGCAATGCTGTACGTAGACGTGGCAATAGAAACGGTTGTATGGAGGGTTTGCATCTATGGATAACGTGCATGATGTTTCAGCCAATGAATGGTCAGACCAAGTGCAAGCCTTGCAACGGCAGTTGCACATTGAACAGACAGCACGGCAGCATGCAGAACGGCGTGTGGCCGAGTTTGAAGCCATGGTACAGGGTATGCCCAAGGCCTTCTATCTCTGCACCGATGGCACTATGATCTGTGCCAATGAAGCAGCCCGGCGCATGCTGGGCCTGCTTGTTTCAGGGCCACTCGATCAAGGCTGCGCTGATCTGATGGAGCAGGTGAACCCACGAGACGCCGAGACTGGCGAACCATTGACCACGGGAGATACCTCCTCGGCATGGGTGCGTGAGCATGCGGCAACGCCTATGCGGATACTGCTGCACCATGCCGAAACAGGTGAAGAGCATATGGTACGGGTATGGACTGCACCAGTTGTCGTAAACGGTGACCCTATTGGTACGGTCACCTGCGGCATAGATATGACTGACGAGTATCGTACCGAAACACACCGCAGTATCCTCAGTCACATAACAGAGCATATAAACACACCCCTGGATGTTGCAACACGGCTCAAACACCTGTTGCAGATTGTCGTCCCTGCCCTGGCCGACCTGTGCTTGATACAAACGCTCACCGAGCGAAATCATCTAGGAATGACGGTACTCACCCACCGTGACCCGGCGCGTGAAGCCCACTTGTTGCCACAGATTGCACGTGAGCATCAGTCACCAGCAAACCTGGAGGCAGTGGTTCGCGCAATTCAAACCGGGCGAACGCTGCACTATGAGCGTCTGTCAGCAACAAACCAGCCGAACCTGGCACATGAGGCGGCCTATCTCACGATAGCGCCACCATGGCCCATAACATCGTTGATCAGTGTACCGTTACAGGCTCGTGGGCGTCCTATTGGGATGTTGACCTGTATCACCGATCAATCACGGCGTCACTATGGAGCGCTTGATGTTGCGTTCCTCAGCGACATTGCCTGGCGGGTGGGCCTGGCATTGGATACGGCGAGCATTCTGGAACAGACCCAGGAGTCATGTGCGCTAGCCGAAGAGATGGCGGAACGCATCGGGCGCTTGCAACAAATCACCGCAGCCCTGGCCGGCAAGCTTACGGTTGAGGCAGTCATTGACATCATGGTAACCCAGGTGATTGCGGCAACTCAGGCCCAGGCCGGAGCATTTCTGCAGTTAAACGGTCAAGAGATTGACGTGGTGCTGGCACAAGGCTACCCAGACGAGCATATAGCACGGTGGCAACGGTTTTCGCTCGATACACCGATGCCTGCTGCGGTCGGTATCCGCGATCATCTGCCAATCTGGTTAGAATCAGGTGATCTCGCCCATGCCCGCTTTCCGCAACTGACCAGCATGCCATCGAATCACCAGGCCTGGGCCATCCTGCCCCTACACGCCGGTGAGCACGCTATCGGAGCACTCGTGCTGAGTTTTGCTGAACAGCGATCCTTCAGCAATGAAGATCGTGCTTTTATGCTGGCGCTGGCTCAGCAATGTTCACAGGCATTCGAGCGCTCATCGCTCTATGAGGCCGAACAGCATGCGCGTACTGTGGCCGAAGATGCCGTGCGTCAGCGTGATCAGATGTTTTCGCTGGTCTCGCATGATCTCAAAACGCCGTTGGCAACCATTCAGAGTTATATCTACCTGTTGCAACAACGCCTCAAGAAGTCTGACAAGCTGGATCTGGAACGGCTGGCACAGGGCCTCGACAATATTGGCACAGCAACCAAGCGCATTGCTTCACAGGTAGAAGAGTTGCTCGATATTGCCAGTCTCCAGGCAGGACAGCCGATCAAGATGAACCGCGAACCATATGATCTGGGGCGGCTGGTGCAACGTGCGGTGAATACCTATCAGCAAATGAGCAACTGGCACCGGATCATCCTGGATGTTCCCGATAGCCCGATGATCGTCCCTATTGATGTATTGCGATTAGAACGTGTGCTGGGCAATCTCCTATCGAATGCGATGAAATACAGCCCCGATGGTGGCGATGTGCATATCACCATCACTCGTACAAGAGCTGATACGAGTGAATGGATTGTGCTGAGCGTGCAAGATGAAGGAATCGGCATCCCGCCTGATGAGTTGCCCACGATCTTTAACGCCTTTCAGCGTGGAAGTAATATTGAACACTACGTCGCCGGCAGCGGCCTAGGTCTGGCAAGCACACGTCAGATCGTCGAACACCATGGCGGTCGCATTTATGCAGAAAGCCAGCCAGATAAAGGCTCCACATTTACTATCTGGTTACCCGTGGGTCATACGGAGGTGTAAGGCTGCTGCCATCACAATGGGATGTCTCACCTGAGTGTCAGCGGTCAGGGTGGCAGCAATGCCCGAATGGTCGAAAGCAGGCGCTGTGCATTGATGGGTTTGCGCAATACAGCGGCAGGCATCATGCGCTGTTGGATAAAGTCGGGTGTGTAGACAGAACTCATCACCACAAAAGGGATTGACGCGTAGGAGCTATTGGCCTGCATAGCTCGATGCAGCGTCCACCCATCAATGATTGGCATGAGCAGATCACTCATCACAAGTTGTGGTCGCTGCTGGTGCAAATAATCGAGTGCTTCTTGCCCATTGCAGGCAGCGATCGTCTGGTATCCGTCATCCTCAAGCAGAAGTGCAACCATATCCCGCACAATCGGGTCATCATCAACCACTAAAATTATCGTCATCATCATATTGTTCTCCCCGCATAAACCTATCTCCTATAACCTCAGGCAGTGTCGTCATGGGTTGTTGCAAAACGTGTGCCAGCACACCGCTACCGGCAGTAGGGTTGCTACTGGCACGCAATGTGCAACAACAGAAAGACAGCGGGTGGGTCGCACACACTGCCTCTGAGCATTTGCACCATTCGCATAGCATACTCGACAGAGAGAAGGAGGATAGATCATGCCATCAGTAGCAAACAGACACAACCATACCATGCATGAAACGATGAACTATGAGTCCAAAAAGTCGTATCAGGAAATTTTAAGCCAGCAGATCGATGAAGAAATGATGCAGATTGATCGTCCTGCCAATGGATTGCTTATATCAGGACTTTCGGCTGGCCTGGATGTTGGCTTTAGTCTCCTATTCATGGCTGTTATGTGGTCATTAACTCATGAAGCTCTACCTGGACCCATTGTTGAGCTTCTGGTTGCCAATATGTACGCCGTTGGTTTTATTTTTGTCATTCTGGGTCGTTCAGAACTCTTCACCGAACATACGACGCTGGCATTTTTGCCCATCTTAAATGGGCATTCATCGATCGGGTCGCTCGCCCGGCTGTGGGCCTATGTCTATAGTGCCAACCTGATCGGTGGAGCTATTTTTGCGCTGCTAATCACGCTGATCGGGCCATCCCTGAATGTCATCGATCCGCGTGCATTTGGCGTTATTGCGGATAATCTGATTCATCATCCGTGGTGGACTATTTTGCTGAGCGGCATGATGGCCGGCTGGCTGATGGGCCTCCTTTCATGGCTGGTTACGGCGAGTCGTGATACGGTGAGCCAGATTTTACTGGTGTGGTTGATTACCACTGGGATCGGTCTGGCACATCTGCACCATTCGATTTTGGGAACGGTAGAAGTGCTGGCAGCGGTGTTTTCGGGACAGGGCGCAACCCTGATGGACTTTGGGCATTTTCTGCTGTGGGCAACGCTGGGCAATGCTACTGGTGGATTGATCTTTGTAGCGTTGATCAAGTATGGTCATGCGTCACGAGCGGGGCAACGATCAAGGCCAGTGTAAACGCAGGCAACGCCATGTGCATCAGGGATTGGGGGCACTAACCAGAGACAGAAGGCGTTTATTTACGCTGAACGATCAGGCGTACCCCACGATCATAGGTAATATAGCTGTATGCCCAGTTCATAAGCACAATCAGACGGTTGCGAAAACCAATCAACCAGAACAGATGAACGATGAGCCAGCCAAGCCATGCGACGGCGCCGGTTAAGCGTAGACCGAAAGCATCCATGATGGCTGCTCGTCGGCCAATCGTTGCCAGATTACCCATCTCAAAATACTGGAACAGGCCCATCGGCTGACCCTGAACCTGTGCCAGAATATTCTGGGCTGCCTGCTGCGCCTGCTGAATCGCCACTGGGGCAAGCATTGGGTATGCCCGACCGGTTTTGAAGTTTTCGAGATAGGCCATATCACCAATCACAAAGACCGCTGGTCGCTCTGGAAGATGCAGGCTTGCGGTCACACACACGCGGTCGCCGCGTTGTCGTTCGACGTCCAATGTACTGGCAAGATCGGCGGCTTTGACACCAGCGGCCCAGATAACGGTATGGGCTTGCAGCGTATCACCATCTTTGAAGGTGATAGTATCCGCTTCGACCACGGTAACGAGTCTGTTGAGCCAGACTTCTACGCCCAACGCTTCCAGCCGCTCACGGGCATTCTTGCGGAGTGGCGACGCAAAAGGTGGCAGCACATCATCCGATCCTTCCACCAGAACAACGCGCATCTCATGGATCGACAGTTCTGGATAGTCTTTGTGCAACACATGGCGAAACAGTTCACTCAGCGCACCAGCCAGCTCCACCCCTGTCGGCCCACCACCGACAATTACAAAGGTAAGAAGCATCGCCCGACGTTGAGCATCAGGCTCGTGAACAGCTCGCTCAAACGCGTGCAAAATATGCGAACGCAGTTCTTCTGCTTCACCAATATCTTTAAGACCAAAGGTGTGTTCAGCAAGGTTCTGGTTGCCAAAGTAGTTGTTGGCACTGCCGGCTGCCAGCACCAGATAGTCATAGGGTATGTCGGCGCCATCCGTATGGACGCGTCTCGCGTTGAAATCGACTCCACAGACTTCTACCATCTGAAAATGTACATTCCGATGGCGGCTGAACATCGCTCGTACCGGATACCCAATCGACTCCGGCTCGAGGCCGGCGGTGGCAACCTGGTACAGTAAGGGCCAGAACCCATGGTAATTATGCCGATCCAGGATCAGCACGTCTGTTTCGGTATCGGCGAGCTTTCGGGCCACGTTGAGACCACCAAAACCGGCTCCTACAATCACGACCCGTGGCCTATCGGTAGGATTCCTGGGTGTGTGTTGTGTTTGCATTGACTCTTCCCTTCATAGTGCATGGTTGCTGAAGATACCCATAGGATAACCGGCAAGTGACAGCGCGTTGGGAATCATTGGCGCAGTATTTGGGCAGGTTTTGTGACAGAATCTGGTTCTGGTGGCATAGGTTGTGCAACAACATAGGCAGAGACAATGCTAGCTAGACACCAGGAGGAAGCCATGTATCAGCACAAAATACTACTCGTTGAGGATGATTTCATGCTGGCACAAGCGTTGATGGCCGTGCTACAAGATACCGGTTATGGGGTAACGTTGGCGCAAGATGGTACCGAGGCACTGGATTTGCTCGAAACGCATGCGTTTACGGTGGTCGTAAGTGATATCTGGATACCCGCTGCAAATGGGATAGATGTTTTACAAGCAGCACGCCAGGCATCGACACCACCCGAAGTTATCTTGCTGACCGGTCATGGTGCGCTTGATACGTCACTGACGGCTCTGCGTGAAGGGGCCTTTGATTATCTCCTCAAGCCCTGTCCGCCAGAACATTTGCTGGAACGCGTGGAAGCCGCAATCAAGTCCTATACCACCCGTTTGCATCAGACAAATGCGGTACAGCATATGATGGAAGCGTTCCAGGAGGTGCTCCAGACCGATGAAGAGACCGATGCAGGCGTCCAGTTCGATGACGATCCAACGCGAGGCATGACGACCGAGCCGGATGATACCGTGGCGCCAACCGTTCAGGTCGGTGCATTGTGCATTGGACCTGTGCATTACACCGCAACGTTCGATGGGCAGCCGCTCCACCTGACCCCAACAGAACATGCGATGTTGTGGCAGATGGCGACGAGACCGGGCAAGGTTTTTACCTACCGCGAACTGGTGTATGCCATGCATCAGTGTGATGTCAGTACAGTTGAGGCAAAAATTCTGCTAAAAACACACATTCGGAATGTTCGAGCCAAAATCGGAACAGATGTTCTGGTTAATATTCGTGGTACTGGCTATAAATTTGTGGTACCTCAGACAACAAAGGAAGATTCGCCCAGTGAGCACAAAGAAAGCATTATTGCATGATTCTTTTTTTGTCCCTCATCTGCTCTTCAATGACTCCACGAGGCGAGCAGGGTTGTGCCATACTTCAGTGCAAGTAAAACACCAGGGGAACCGCATTGATTGCGCTATCTCTGGGATAGACAAAGAAAGGAAGCGATGATTGTGATTATTCCACAACAGACACAAACAACACTAGAACAATACCTCGAACAGGTAACGTACCCGGTCAGCCAGAACGCATTATTTGTACAGGCACAGCAGCATCAAGCCAGCCGTGAGGTCCTAGCTTTACTCCACAGCCTGCCCAACCGGGTCTACCATTCGCGAACAGAGGTTGAACAGGCGTTGTCTGGTCAGCCTATCAAAGATCCGGTTGATGCTGCGCTCAGTGATTCCTTCCCCGCGAGCGACCCGCCACCGTGGAATGCATGAGGATGTGTTGAAGCTGATCTGACCGCAACGCCTACAATGAGATACCGAGACCAAAGACAATCGCCGCGGCGATGAGTGCCAATACAACCAGGATGACTAGCGCCCAGACGGCAAGGGGATACCGGCCGGCTCCGACCAATGAGCCGGCCCGGAATAAGGGGCAAACCCTGCAAGGGCTGCCCTATCTTAAGTCTGGGACTTCAGAACCAGGCGCCGCTTTGCAGCACAAAGCGGCGCCGTTTGCTCCATCGTTCCCCGTTCTACGCTCCGCATTGCTCGTTCACAGTTGACTTTTGCGAGATTCGGCATATAATAGACTGTAGTGACACAAGTATACCTGAATACGATATGCAAAGGGGCATCTTTTATGAACAATAGTTCCACGGATAGGGATGACATCCAGGAACAGTATGCAGCACTCCAGGCCGAAAATCTGCATCTGCATCAGCAATTGGAGCAGCTACGCCAGAACCAGGAACGCCTGCATCATGCCTTGGATGGCAGCAACACCGGTACCTGGGACTGGCTGATTACCGAACACGATGCAGTGCTATCGGACACCTACCGCAATTTACTGGGCTACAATGCAGATGAGCTGCCTGATAGTGTCGAGAGCTGGATAAACCAGATTCATCCCGACGATATGCCCGCTGTCAGCCGCGTACTCGAAGAATATATGTCAGGTCGGCGCAAAGAATATATCCTGGAACATCGCCTGCGCCACAAATCCGGGGAATGGCGCTGGATGATTACACGTGGCAAGATAGTTGCCCGTGATGACGCTGGTCAGCCATTGCGCATGACTGGTACCATCAACGATATCACCGCGCAGAAACAGCAGCAGGCCCAGGTGAGCATTTTTAAGTCCATGGCCGACACCGCACCTGATGGCTTTGGTATGGCCCATGCCGATGGCACGCTAACCTATGCCAATGCGGCCTACCGTGCGATGACAGGCTATGGCAACGCGTTGCTCGGCATGAACTTTCTCGATCACTTCACCGAAGCTGACCGCGTGCTGGCACTTGAGGCGTTGACATCAACCGCTCATGAAGGGGGTTGGCAGGGTGTGCTCAACTTCCAACGACAGGATGGCAGCATCATTCCCGTGGACACCAAAGGCTTTGTCACCCGCGATGAATCGGGCAACATCGCCGCAGTGATGGGACTCTTCCGCGACCTGAGCGAGCAGCATCGCCAGGAAGCCGAACGCACCGCGCTGCAGCAGCAAATTATCGATGCGCAGCGTGATGCCCTGCGCGAACTCTCCACGCCACTGATCCCGCTCTCGGACAGCGTGCTGATTATGCCGCTGGTGGGGACGATTGACAGTCAGCGGGCCCAGCAGGTCATGGAGTCACTGCTTGAGGGTGCCGCTCGGCACCAGGCAAGCCTGGTGATACTGGATATTACCGGCGTTTCGGTTGTTGATACGCAGGTGGCCCAGGCGTTCATCCAGACAGCCCAGGCCGTTAAATTGCTAGGCGCCGAGGTCATGCTCACCGGCATTCAGCCACAAATCGCCCAAACACTGGTCCATCTAGGGGTAGACTTGAGCGCTATTCAAACGCGCGGCAACTTGCAGTCGGGCATCGCTAGCGCACTCACGCAGCACTGATGGCGATCTAGTCCTCATCACAACCCTGATCCTTCCCCCTGCTCTGTGGGGGTGTAGCGTGCTACGCCCACATACTCCCCTCTCTCCACTTGGGAGAGAGGCCGGATGTATCATACCAAATGGCAAACATCATATGAGACGTAGGTGCGGCTTGCAGCCGCACGGCGGTCGGCACGACCGCACGCACGCATCAGACGGAGGTACGACTTGCCGTCCAGTGATCACCCGAATGTGGTATCATTATTCGTCGTTGACACAACGGTACGGTAAGGATTATCACCACTTGAGCACAACAGTCTCGTATTACACTGCACGTCCACCCATTGCGCGATAAAAGCAAGATTGAGCCATACGTTCGGCGGTGGCTTGAACGATACGCTCTGCTGCCTGACGCGCACCAGTAATGTTGCGAGCAACTGGGCCTATCTCTAACTCTGCCAGTGGTCCCATCACATACAAACCGTCGGTCCAACGCAACGTTGCATCAACGATGGGATAGCCACAAGGCGCCACCGGTAATTCCAACGCAGCAACAGCCGCATCCAGCCAGCGACCGCCCGGTCGCTGTGGCGCAAAACCGGTTGCCAACACCACACAGTCACTCTCCAGCGGAGTGCTATGGTCTGCGAGCACCAGTTGTATCGCCCCAGAGTCAAGCAGAAACGCCTCAGCAACTTCAGCTTGCCGCACCTGGAGTGCCCCGGCCTTGATCGCCCGCCGCAATTGCACCACGACATCTGGCGGTACCGAGCCACGGTTACGGGCTTGCTGAATAACCGCCCGTCGCTCGCCATAATTGCTCAGCTGTTGAAACCCAGTTTGATACTTTGGCCCAATCCAGCCCGGATCACTGTCGAGTTGATGCTTGCGTAGGGCATGGCGCATCAGCAGTGTCACGCTTTGCGGTTGCTGTGCGGCTAATGCCAATGCGGTTTGGACTGCCGAAATACCTCCACCAACAACAACGGCATGACGCCACCGGGCGAGATTGGTGCGGCAAAGCCGGGGCAAAGACATGGTGAATCGGGGCATCCATCATGCCCAGTGATTGCGCCCACAACGGCCATGCGGGCTGTTCACCTGCACCCATTGCCAGAACAACCTGCCGCGCCTCCATACTTCCCGCCGTGCTTGCTACCTGCCAACCACCGTTGATGCGTTGTATCCCACACACTCGATCCGTTGTCCAACATTGCTGCACGCCAGAACGCTCGATAACATCCAACGCATGGGCGCGAAACAGATCAACCGACGGCCGGCGGTATGGTTCAACGAAGCGTGCAAATGGTTTTCCAGCCGGTGCTTTGGCAAATTGAGTAAGCGCATCGGAATGCAAATCGATATGATGAACCGCTGCAGAACGTAAAAATGCCATCCCCGTGTTGGCAGTACAGGCATGCCAGCGAGCAAGCGGCTCAGCATGCGGATCCACCACCCGTATGCGTTCATGCTCAACTCCAGCACCCTGAATCAGCACCAGGGCCAGATGAGTCCCATGGATTCCCCCACCGACAATCAACCATTCGAGCATCAATCTTGCTCCTTCTCGCCATCTGTTTCTTGTGGACATTTGCCACATGTCACTGTGAAAGATCAAACACAGCGCATTCGGCATACAGATGAACCAAGAAACGCAGTGCTTCCTGGTCTTTCATGAGACATTATCTCAAAAACTGATGCCAGTATAGCATGGATACTCTCCACCGTCAAGAGATTGACAAATCACCCATCCCGCTTTATGATACAACGTATCGATACATACATCACGATGGTTGCGCATAACCATGAAAGGAGAAACGACATTGATGGCGCAGAAAACATGTCATCACCAATACCCATTGCTGCTCCTGGTGTTCTTGCTGCTGCTGACCCTGACCGCCTGTGGTACTAGTCCAGCCGCAGAGCAAGCACCGGCCACAACCAGCGAGTCACCGGAAGCAGCACCCGCAGGATCATCCGAGCATAACGAAGAGGATGAGCACGCTGATTACGAAGATGAGCACGCCGATGAGCATGAAGATGAGCACGCCGATCATGACCATGAGCACGAAAATGAACATAACGCTGAAAACACAGACATCAAAGCACTGATTGCTGAATTGGGACCAATTGCAACCGGTGAGACACTCAATGTGGTGGCAACGACGAACATTATCGGCGATATCGTCAGTCAAGTGGGTGGCGCCAGCATCAACCTCACGACCTTGATGCCAGTGGGCGCTGACCCGCACACCTTTGAGCCGACCCCACAAGAAGTCGGTATGATTGCCGATGCCGATATCGTCTTTGTCAATGGCTTTGACCTGGAAGAATCCCTGATACCCGTCATTACCAACTCAGGCATTGCCCCAGAGCGCATCATTCCCGTCTCGGTAGGCGTCGAGACCATCGAATTTGGCGTACATGATGAGCACGATCACGACCATGAGCATGAAGGTGAGGAACACCACGACGACCATGAGGACGAGGAGCAGAGCGAGGACGAACAGAGTAGCAATTTGCTGGATCTGTTTGCCGATACCGCCCTGGCAAGTGACACTGAAGAGCACGACCACGAGCACAGTGGTCTTGACCCGCACACATGGATGAGTCCGATCAATGTCATCGTCTGGACCAACAATATCGCTGAAGTCCTAGCAGCACTCGACCCGGCCAATGCCGATACCTACACCAGCAATGCCGACACCTACATTGCCGAATTGAACGACCTGGATACCTGGATCACCGAGCAACTTGCCCAGATTCCCGCAGCCAACCGCAAACTGGTCACCGATCATACGGCATTTGGCTATTACGCCCAAGAATACGATCTGGAGCAGATTGGTGCAGTCGTTCCGGCCTACAGCACAATGGCGGAAGCCTCGGCCCAGGAATTGGCTGCTCTGCAAGAGACCATCACCGAACTGGCCATTCCAGCCATCTTTGTTGGTACCACCGTCAACCCCGATCTGGCCGAACAGATTGCGGCTGATCTGGGCATCCAGCTCTTGCCAGTGTACACCGGCTCATTAAGCGACGCCGATGGCCCCGCTCCAACCTATCTTGACATGATGCGGTACAATACAGATCAGATTGTCAACGGTCTCGCATCATAACCACTGGTCCACGGGAACAGTACCAGACGAGCGGCAACGTCAGCCTATCTCGCTGGTACTGTTTTCGGTCGTACCAGCAGCAGCATATAAGGAAGAGATGAACCACCAACCGTTATCACCAGCGACAAGCAACGGCACCGTACCGTTGCCCGCATTAGATGTGCAGAACCTTACCGTAGCATATGAGCAGACCGTTGTGTTGCATACGGTATCATTTGTCATTCCAGCCGGCGAACGGGTTGCCCTCGTCGGGCCAAATGGGGCGGGTAAGAGCACCCTGCTTAAAGCACTGGTTGGTCTTATCCGCCCTACGACTGGTAGCATTCGTGTCAACGGCCATCTGCATACGCAATGCAACGATGTTGCCTATGTACCCCAACGCGCCCAGGTAGACTGGTCCTTTCCCGTCAACGTCTGGGATGTCGTCATGCTCGGTCGCACTGCACATATCGGGCTGTTTCGCTCACCTGGTCGGCACGACCGCGACCGCGTTGCCCATAGTCTCGAACTGGTACGGATGACCGATCTGGCCCGCCGTCAGATTGGCGAACTCTCCGGAGGACAGCAACAGCGCGTCTTCATCGCCCGTGCATTGGCGCAGGATGCCTGTGTCTTGCTGCTCGATGAACCGATGACCGGCCTGGATGTACGCGCCCAGCAAGAAGTGTTGCATATGATCGATGCCATTCACCGTGATGGGGTAACCGTGCTGGTCGCCACCCACGACCTGCAACAGGCTGCCAATACGCGCTATTACGAACGGGTACTCCTGCTCAATCAGTCACTCATCCAGGGCGGGCAGGCCCACGCAGTGTTGACTGCTGAGCATCTTACCGCTGCCTATGGTGGGCACCTGCATCGCATTGAAACCGAGCAGGGCATCCTGCTCGTCCATGATCGCCATTAAAGGAGACTGAGAAATGGACCTGCTGAATCTCCTCCTCGAACCGCTGCGTTTCGACTTCATGCTACGCGGACTGCTGGCGGCGGTAATGGTTGGGATTGTCTGTTCAGTAGTTGGTACTTTTGTCGTACTACGAGGCATGGCTTTCTTTGGCGATGCGCTGGCTCATGCCATCCTGCCCGGTGTTGCCCTAGGTTATCTCACCGGCGGCGGCAGCAGTGCCGATAGAAGCACGCTCTTCTGGTGGGCGTTGGGCGCCGCTATCTTCTCGGCGCTTGGCATCGGGGCCATCACCCATGGCGGGCGCGTGAAAGAAGATAGCGCCATTGGCATTGTCTTTGTCGGCATGTTTGCGCTGGGCATTGCGCTTATCTCCGCCATGCGTAGCTTTGCAGTGGATCTGTCCCATTTTTTGTTTGGCAATGTGCTCGGCGTCTCACCCACCGACCTGTGGCATGTTGCGCTTGGTGGTGGCCTGGCGCTGCTGACCGTGCGCATCTTCTATCGTCAACTGGTTGCCGTCGCTTTTGATGAAACCCACGCCACAACCCTGCGCCTACCGGTCACCATGCTCAACTATCTGCTCCTCGTACTGATTGCCGTGGTAGTGGTTGTGGCATTGCAAACGGTCGGCATTGCGCTGGTGCTGGCCATGCTCATCACCCCGGCCACCAGCGCCTCGTTGCTGGTCAAACGCCTGCCCGCTATGATGGCGCTGGCCGCCCTGATCGGCGCTTTTTCCAGTGCCAGCGGCCTCTATCTCTCCTACTATATCAGCATCGCCTCAGGTGCTGCCATTGTCCTTGTGTGTGTCGGTTTCTTTTTGCTCGTCTTGCTCGTTGCGCCAGAACGTGGCTGGCTCTGGCGCGTGCTCTGGCGGCGCAAACCCAAAAGAGCAGCGAGATACAACGATACAGTCGCCCAGATAAACCCCGATTCTGGTGGTTGACACATGGCAAAAGAAGTGCTATACTCAGAGCGTCATCGAAACTGGGTTTTCATGAACCCAGGAATATATAGGACATTTGTTCGAGGAAACAGCGAGAAGTAAACCTATGGTACCACAGTACCCATTTTCCTTTTTCTGGTTTTATTTTTACGGTTCCAGCACACATAATGCCTGGTTGCTTCGCGTTGACTAAAATCTAAAGACTCTGAACTGAATAATAGAAAAGGCGTGAAGCACACAGGCTTCACGCCTTTTCTGTTATTGAAGGCTGAAAAACCATGTCGAAAGAGCGTATGACTATGTGGTGTCGTGGTATTCGCGGAGCAACAACCGCTTCTGCCAATACCCGCGAGGAGATTCTCACAGCAACCCGTGAGTTATTAACACATCTGATCGAGACGAACGACATCGAGGTAGACGATGTAGCCAGCGTTATCTTTACCACCACGCCCGATCTCAATGCCGAATTTCCGGCCATCGCTGCGCGTGAACTGGGGTGGACCAATGTGGCCCTACTGTGCGGTCACGAAATGACGGTGCCGGACAGCCTGCCCCGGTGTATCCGCATTTTAATTCATTGGAATACTACCCGTCGTGCCAACGAAATTGCCCATGTCTATCTTCGTGAAGCGCAGGTATTACGTCCGGAACATGTCCATACCAACGCATTTGTTGCGCAATCTTGAGGTGTTCCGCCAACGGGCTGAAGGTTTGTTTGTCTTTCTGGTATATCGCATCGCGTATAAGTCAAAAAGGAGAACCTGGCATCATGATGCTTGTAAAGGAACAACCAGGTATCCGCTACGTAACGGCAACGGATTATCGTGTATTATCTTGTGATACTGGTGCAACCAGTGAGGAGGATCGTTCCATGATTGTAGTAATGGAAAATGCAGCAACCGAACAGCACATCAATGCTGTTTTAGAACGTCTGAGTGAATACCAACTGAAGGGCCACCTATCGAGCGGTGAAGAACGCACCATTATTGGCGTGGTCGGAGCGTCTATTCCCGCCACTCTGCGTGAAGAGCTCGAACACTTTGCCGGTGTTTCGCAAACCGTTTCGATTACCCGCGCCTATAAATTAGCCAGTCGTGAGTTTTGCCCGCAAAATACGGTGGTTGACGTCGGTGGGGTCAAGATTGGTGATGGCAGCTGTGTGGTTATGGCCGGGCCATGCTCGGTCGAGAGCGAAGAGCAGATTATGGCTTCAGCACGGGCCGTGCGTGAGGCCGGCGCCCATATTTTGCGTGGCGGGGCATTCAAGCCACGTTCATCGCCCTATGCCTTCCGTGGTCTGGGCGAACAGGGCTTGCAATTGCTCGCCCAGGCCCGCACCGAAACCGGCATGCCCATTGTCACCGAAGTCATGACCCCATCGGATGTCGATCTCGTTGGAAAATATGCCGATATGTTCCAGATCGGCGCACGCAATGCCCAGAACTACCAATTGCTCGAAGAAGTCGGCCGTACACAAATACCAGTCCTCCTGAAACGAGGGCTTTCGACAACCATTGAAGAATGGCTGCTCAGCGCCGAATATATTATGGCCCAGGGCAACAAGCAGGTCGACCTGAAGGATGGCGCGATGCACATCACCTTCCACCCGGTCGCCGATCACGCCGTCTCGGTCACCCATCCCGCCGAGTTCGTCGATGGCACGGTCGAAAATGCGCTTCCGGCTCGTCGAAGAGAAGGACG
>JAAURD010000348.1 GCA_012034075.1 Chloroflexaceae bacterium
AGGCCCTCACCCCCGGCCCTGGGTCCAAGTAGGGAGAGGGGAGTCTCCATGCACGCGATCTCCCTTCTCCCCTTGTGGGAGAAGGGGCGGGGATGAGGGGTGCCGGACGGCATGCCCCATCTTCGTGTCCTTCGTCGTGCAATGTTCGTACAACAGGGTCGCACAAAGCTCCACAAAGGCAACACAAAGAAGCGCCCCAACGCTCCAACGCTCAGATCGCTTCAACGCTCAGATCGCACCAACGGCAGATACACGCGGTTGGTATAGACTACCACCCCGGCGCTGCCACTGAGCTGCTCAAGACCGGCAAACGTCGCGGTGTTTTCCACCAGACCGGCTGTATCGGCGCGTACCTGCAATGTCAGCGTCACAGTCTCGCTGCTCGTCAGCGCCACCGTCCAGCGGATAAACTGCCCATCGACCTCTGGCGCTGGTGTGCGGCTGCCCGACGCTGTCACCAGTTCCAAATTCGCTGGCAGGGTATCATTGATGGTCACCGTATGCGCAGTATCGCCAGCGTGGTAGACCAGTTCATAAACAAACGTCTCGCCCACCGCCGCACTGCTCGTCTGCGCCGATTTGCTTGCTGTCGGTGCAGACGGTTCACCCGGCCCCACAAGCTCGGCCGCTATCGCCGCCCGTGTCGCATACAGGTCCGTCGGCACACGGCTAAAACGCGTCCGTGATGCAATAAACTGGCCGGCCAGCGTATCAGCCGCATGCACCTCGCCAATCACCGGATCACCGCCATTGAGCAACCACAGATACGCATAGTCTTCCATCCCTTCACGCAGCAGCTCCCAGCGGATCGAGGGCACCAGGCGGTTGCTCTGGGCATTGCACGCATCAAACGCGACCGTATCATCCACCGGAGGATAGAAGAGCAAGCCATCGCCATTGCCATTATCGGTCCACGGGTTCATCCACGGATCATCATCCCAACTGCCCGTAGTCGAATAATAGACCAGCCCCTCAACCCGCTCCAGCCATGCCAACCAGGGCGTTATCCGCGCTTCGATGCCGGTGCGATCAATCACCGTCGGGTTCGGCAACGGCGGACGATCCCCATAGAGAAAGTACCACCAGACCTCCTCGCCATGGTGTACCTGCCGGTCGTGCGCCCGTTCAACCTGATAGTTGCTAATAGTGGGCATCCAGATATCGATCCTGGCATCAGGGTAGGTCGCATTCTGGTAAATTCCCGGCTCGACCTGCTCACTGATGAGAATACGTACCTCTGGCGCGGCGGCCCTGGTCTGCTGCGCAGATAGGCCACAATATCATAATCCTCAAAAGTCTGCGGCTCGTTAACAATATGGTAATAGGCTTTGCTGGCATAGTCAGGGTGATTGGCGAGATAATCGCTCACCGCGCCCCAGTAGGCAAACCAGTGGGCATTATAGGCCGGATCGCCCGGCGGATCATCGCCTCTGCTTTCACCGCAAAACGAGCCGGGTCGGCTATCCGGCGGCCAGTTGCTATCCGGCCCACGTATCAGAAATGCTGGAAACCCCGTCCCATTATCCAGGTCGCTGCCCGCCAGATAGCGCTCCGCTAGCGAAGCAAAGCCCCAGCTGCCGCCATCTTGCGGGTCGAGCGTATGGCTATCACAATCATACGTCACACCGCCGGGGTAGTTCAATCCCGCCGGCCAACCCACCCCTTTGGGCGTCAAGCGGTGATCGGCAAAATCCTCATACAGCGCATCAACCAGGTCCCAGTAACAATCCTGGACACTGCCACCAACCGTACCCTGATACCGTTCAACAATACGGCTCCAGCCAAAGCCCCACTCACCGGCCAGATGAATCTCATCGGGCAGCGTCATATCCCACACTTCCAACTCAACCGGTATCGTCGCAGCACCAATAGTCACAGTGGCCTGGTACACGCCGGCGATGGCATCGGCGGGCACCTCTACCGTAAACCAGAGCGGTTGATTGCTCCCGGCGGGAAAATCCACACTGCTGCCCATGGCGATGGGATAGAGCGGGTCAGGCCAATCACCAATGCGCCCAAAAGCATCACTGAGCTGTGCTAACGGCACATACTCCACGCGGTGCAGACTGACATTGCTCGCGGGAATCACGGCATCGCCCTGGCGAAAGTCGCTGATCGTTACATTCAGGGTTTGCTCGCTGCTAGAACGCACCACCAGCTGCAATGGCTCAAACTCATTGCGAGCCGCATAGATCCGAAGCGATGCACTGGCCACGGGTGCGACCTCGGTTGTGAGGATCTTCTCGATGGGCGGCGCGGCCCAGACTGCCATTCCATCGGTGGAGGCACCCGTCATCTGGTGCAAATAGCCGCCCGCCTCGACCGCCCCGGCGCTACCATTCAGGGTCGCCGGTCCCAGCGTCGTCAGCTCTGGCAATGGGTGGCCCTCATGCTCAAGCCGGTCGAAATAGATATAGTAGCGGTCAGCGCTGCCATCGGCCCGCCAGCGAAGCGTGCCATTGTCTTGATCGACCAGCCGCACATGGTCAAACCACAGCGTCAGCACATCGCCATCATCCCACAGACCACTATTGCCATTCACGGTCTCATTATCACGAGTATGAAATTCCATGCGGGTGATATCATCCAGATTGGGCGTGGTACATGTATGCAGCGGATTCAGCGACACGCTGGCATAGTTCCACTGATTGAGCGCCAGCGGTGGCCCACCCTGGGTGATACTGCTGTCATCGCAGCCATTGGTATTGTACAGCTTAAAGCTATACAGATCCGGCGCCTGATCCAACGCACTGGCATTGACCTCCGGCCACACATCATACAGCAGTGTCTCATAGGCTCGCCAGTCCGTCAGCGGGTTACTATCGGCAATGCGTAGCTCAACACCAGGGTAGCCATAGCCACCAGCCCGATTTTCGACTACGGCCTGTAGCGAACCACTGCCCTGTGAGGCCCGTGTCGTATCGGCGGTCGCCTGGCCGTCATTGACCTGCCAGTAGGTGCCGCTATCGCTCCACTCGGTCTGCGGGTTGTCGGCATCATCCAGCATCGTGCTATAGCTCTCCTGGTAAGGCAGCGCATCACCTGGGGTTGTTCCCACATACGGCACAACACGGAGCGAGCGAACATCAAGCAAGCCACCATTCAAGCCCAGCGCATCAAAACTGGCGGTAAAGTCAATCGCAACCTCAACAATGCCACTCCCGCTCACCTCAACCGGTAGGCGATAGGGCCAGGCATCGTTCCACCAGGCATCCGCCGCGCGTGCCTGGGTCGGCGGTGAAACGGTGAACAACGATGTTCCCAGCGAACACACCGCAATCATCAATACCCAGTACAGACCATGCCATCGCTGCATCATACATACCTCACTGTCGTTTCAATCTTGCTTCCATAGCAGAAACGTTCTTTATGATAAACCTATGAGATTCACCACTTTTTAGCATTTGAGCGCTCCAACGCTTCAACGCCTCCCCCTCTCCCCCACTCTCTCAAGGGTAGGTTTTTTGGTTTAGACATGGCTCATACCAAATTCGGGTGGGCGCAGCACGCAGACGCTCCTACA
>JAAURD010000349.1 GCA_012034075.1 Chloroflexaceae bacterium
ATCCGTGCCGAAGCCGACCGCTGGGCATTGCCGTGGTTGGCGGCAATATCACCCGCCTGCCCGAACGCACGCTTATCGATATCACCGTGCTGGGGCGGGTTCGCCGCAGCGAACTGGTGCGGCGCTCCACGGCCCGGCCTGGCGACCAGGTGCTGGTCACTGGCACCCTCGGTGATGCCGCCGCCGGGCTGCGTCTGGCGCTTGAACCGCACCTGCACCATGAAAGCGCTGATGATCAGGCCGTGCTCAATGCGTATCTGCAACCCCAACCGCGCCTACCCGAAGCCGCCCTACTGGCACGTGCTGGCTGGGCCAGCGCCATGATCGACCTGAGCGACGGGCTGAGCGGCGACATCCAGCATATCTGCCAGCAGAGCAGTGTGGGCGTGCAGCTGCATGCCGACTGGCTGCCGCTTTCAGCCGCCATGCCGCAGGTCGCGCGGCGCATCGGCATGGACCCCTGGCAACTCGCCCTTACCGGCGGCGATGACTATGAGCTGTGCTTTACCGCCAATCCCGCCCATGTTGAACCCATTATCGCCACCCTTGGCCGCGAAACCGGCACCACCGTCACCGTGATTGGTGCCATCACCGCGCCAACACACGGTCGCCAGGTGCGGCTGCCCGATGGGCGCGATGTATCGCTCGATAGTACCAGCTGGCAGCACTTTGCCCTAGCCAGCACACATAAGGATTGAATAGCTATGAATACACCCAAAAGGAGCTGAGATGACTCTTTCACACGAACTCTGGCAGGCCAATGCAGACCTGGCCCGTGCCAGCCTGGAACATCCCTTTGTGCAGGGCATTGGTCGCGGCGACCTGCCCCGTGAGCGCTTCGCCTACTATGTCGGACAAGATGCCTTTTATCTCGAAGCCTTTGCCCGTGCCTATACCATTGCTTCCGCCAAAGCGCCCGATTGGGAAGCATTCGAGCTCCTGCATGCCATGGTCGATGGCGTGCTTGCTGAGCGCAAACTGCACGAGAGCTATGCCGCCGAATGGGGCATCACTATCCATCAGGTCGAGCCCGGCCCAACGACGCGCCGCTATACCGATTTCTTGTTGGCAACCGCCTGGAGCCACAACACCGGCCTTACCATGGTCGCCATGCTGCCCTGTATGCGGCTCTATGCCTTCCTCGGTCAGGAGCTAGCCCGTGATGGCATTCCCGACCATTCCTATCGCCGCTGGATCGAGACCTATGCCGACCCTGGCATTATGGAGCTGGTCGAGCAAATTGAGCAACTGGTCAACCGCTATGCCAGCCCGACGCCGCTCGTGCATACCACCTACCGCTACGCCATGGAATGCGAGCGTGATTTTTTCCAGGCCGCCTGGGCAGAAGCAGGGGCGTAAGATGCAGCCTGTATTAACCATTGCTGGCTCTGATTCCGGTGGCGGCGCCGGCATTCAGGCCGATTTAAAGACCTTTGCCGCCCGTGGCGTCTATGGCATGAGCGCGATTACCGCACTCACCGCCCAAAATACCCTGGGCGTCCAAGGCGTGTTTGCTGTGCCAGCCGAATTTGTCGCCAGCCAGATCGACGCCGTCATGGAGGATATTGGCGCTCATGCTTGGAAGACCGGTATGCTCGCCAATGCAGCGATTATTCATACCGTAGCCGAACGTGCGCGGCACTACCAAGTCAAGCAGTTGGTGATCGACCCGGTGATGGTCGCCAAGGGCGGCGATGTGTTGCTTGAGCCAGCCGCCCAGCAAGCCATCATCAACGATTTGCTGCCCCTGGCAAGCGTCGTCACACCCAACCACCATGAGGCCGGTGTGCTCACCGGCCAGCCAGTCACCACCATCGATGAGATGCGACAGGCGGCGCTGGCCCTGCACGCCATGGGAGCGCGTGCCGTGCTCATCAAAGGCGGCCACCTGCCCGACACCAGCGACGCCATCGATGTGCTCTACGTTGACGGTGCATGGACGACATTTCGCGCCCCCAGGGTCAATACCAAAAACACCCATGGCACCGGCTGCACCTTCGCTTCGGCCATTGCCGCCGAACTCGCCAAAGGCCACGAACTGGTGCAGGCTATCGAAAACGCCAAAGCCTATCTCAACGCCGCCGTCCAGGGCGCCGATGCCCTGGGCATCGGTCACGGTCACGGCCCACTCGACCATTTTGCCAGGTGTTGCAGCGATGAAGCGATGAAGCGTTGAAGCGATGTAGGTGCGGCTTGCAGCCGCACGGCTCTCACCACCGGCCCCGCTTCCTCATTGGGAGTGGGGTACAGAGAAACCGTATTGTGGACTATGAACGAACAACATCATAGGAATATATAAGGACAACCAACCGCCTTTCTGGACATTTTTGATGAACCAATCGAGAAATTGCTGATAACCAACCGACGTGTTCGATTACTCGTCTTTAATCAAGAACAGGATCTCCTCTCGCAATGGATACCAACAACTTGTGCGACATTATAGAACGTCTTTTGCGCGAACATACCCGCATCCCCTATGCTCATGGCGAGATTGACATCCAGACGGTCTTTGATTGTGAGCAGGATCGCTACCTGGTAATGCTGGCCGGTTGGGAGCGTCCATGGCTGTCTGATTCATGTTGATCTTATTGATGGCAAATGCTGGGTTCAGCGTGATGGTACCGAGTATGGCATTGCTCGCGAATTGTTTGCTGCAGGTGTGCCTATAAAAGATATTGTGCTGGCATTCCATCACCCCGACATGCGTGAGCTAACCGAATGGATCATCACAGTAGTAGATAAATAAGGACAACAATGCTACCAAACAGCGAACATCTGTATCGTATCTTCAGTCACTTTGTGAGCGATGCGCAGCGCCAGCGGCCCGACCACCCGGATTGGCCGGGTGCATACGCCTGGCAGCAGCAGACCCATGATGGTATGATCGTGCGTGGTTGGGCGCAAAAAACAGCGTTGAGTACTGCTACTGTTGTGCTACTGCATCCCTTTACCTGCCATTGCATGGCATCCTGGATTGTCGAGCTGACCGCTCATCTGCGTGATACCTTTCAGCTAGCGCCCATCGCCGTCGATCTACGCTTTCATGGGCGCAGCGATCAGTGCCTACCCACCTTTGGCACCGCCGAGATGTGGGATGTCCAGGCAACCCTCGACTGGGCCGAAAGCGAGGGCTTTCCTCAACCGTTTGTGCTCTGGGGTGAGTCACTTGGTGGCATGGCCGCCTCACGCGCTGCGCTGGATGATCCACGTATTCATGCGGTCTTCCTGAAATCACCACCAGGCTACCCGGTCCATATCCTGGCTGATCTCTTTGCCTTTGTTCAGGCCAGCGGCTACGAAGCCCTCAACGAGGTCTACAGCTGCAACATTATTGACGATGGCGATATCCGTGAGCACGTGGCACATCCACTGCATCGGCCCGCCATCTGCTATGTTATGGGCGAGCACGATCATCTGGATATCACGCGCACAAGAGCGGTTTATGCGCACTGGTATGGGGGGCAGTATGGCCTTTCAAGGGTAGGTTTTTTTTGACAGATCGCTTTCTGATGCGGTATGA
>JAAURD010000084.1 GCA_012034075.1 Chloroflexaceae bacterium
ATCATTGAGCCAGATTGGCATACTGACCTCGCGTGCGCGTTGTTTCATCTGCTCAAAGAGGTCATCCAGTTGGCGTCCGATCAAATCGTCAGCAGTCGTCTGGAAGATGCGTGCTGCCATCGGGTTGGCAATCGCTACAAACCCGAGTGTATCGGCCATAAGAATGCCATCATGGCTTGAATTAAGAATTGCCGCGACTTGGTCACGTCCCGTCATCACCTGTTGAAACAGTCGCGCATTTTCAATCGCGACCCCAATCGTTGCCGCCATACGTGTCAGGCGTCGGGCATCCGAGTCGGTAAAATCACCATCGTTTTTGTTGAGCAACTCAATAATGCCAATCGTGCGACCTTTGACAATCATTGGTACACACAGAATGGAACGGGTCGGATAGCCCACATCATCACTGACTTTGCTGTAAAAGCGCGGATCATTCTGGGCATCTTGCACAATCGCATATTGCTGATTCTCAGCCACATACCCCGCAACACCCTGTCCCCGTGGGACGCGCACCCCTGCCAGTTTCTCCTCACCAGCCTCCAAAGTCATGACAAATTCCAGATCACCAGTGGTATCATCACGCATAAGCAGCGAACCAGCATCCACCTGAAAGTACTCATTGAGCTGTTGTACCACCGTATGGTACACTTCCCGCGTATCGAGCGATGATGTAACCGCCGCAGCAATATCATTGAGCGTAGCCAGTTCCGCCGTGCGTCGTTTGGCCTCCTCGGTGGTACGAAACGACGTGATCGCCGCAGCCAGTTGGCCCGTGAGCATGCGGGCCATGGCGATTTCGTTATCGGTAAACTCGCGCTGGCTTTCGAGACTGCCGAGTACCAGCACACCGGCCACTTTATCGTGTGCCACCAGCGGCACCATCAACACCGATTGAATACCCTCTTCACGCGTGAGCAACGAGAACGCATTGACTGGCGCATTTGCAATATTGTGGATCTGTAATGGCTGACGTGTCTGGATCACATGAGCCAGATTCGGCGTTTCAGTCAACGGAATAGGTGGTGGCAGATTCACACTGGGCGGAAATGAACTGACCATTTGGGTCGTCTGATCATCACGAACCAGCAAAATACCGCTGCGTGGAATATCCAGAAGGTTTGAAAGTTCACTCAACGAAAGCAGCAGCAATTCATCCAGGGTTGCTGCGGTCTCAATCGCCGAGGTCATCTGTAGGATTGCACTGGTCCTCATATCAGCAAAAGAAACCTCGAATTTATGTATTCCTACTTCTTTTTCCATGATCCTGAGCAACTGCTGGCTATGATCAGCACAGAACGTACTTGATCAGTCTCACCCAACCTAAACGTAACCCATGGGGCAACTTTACATGCATATGACCTGAGAATCATACTGTTGCCGCTTTTACGTTTATTATACCATTCTTTCAGGCACAACATACAGGCGTGTGGAACCGTCTACCCGAAGAGGGAGCGGCGCAACCGGCAGAGATATCAAGCATGTCCTATGCTTGACGTTGGTTTGAGCGATTGGTAGAGCTGTCTATGCTGTTGCGCAATGGTATCCCAGGCAAATGGACGAACAAATGTTTGTGCGGCTGCTCCCAATGATTGGCGCAGGGTGTGGTCCTGCATCAACCGTTGAAGTGCAGCAGAGAGGTCCCGTACATTGGCAGACGGTACCAGCAGCGCATGTTTGCCATCAACCAGCGTGGGCAGCGTGTTGCCAACAGCAGTGACTCCCCTCTCTCCTTGTGGGAGAGGGGTCGGGGGTGAGGGGTTGAGTGTTGTGATCGTGGCTAGGCCATGCGCCATCACTGCCAGCAGGCTGCCACTCCGCAGCGATGCCCCTTCACGGAAGGGCAGCACAGCACAATCGGCGGCCAGCAAATGGGCCGATACCGCTCGCTCATCCAGATAGCCCGTGCGCAAGAGATAGGCAGACAGATTCAGCGATTGTAGCTGGTTTTCAATCGCCGCCGCGAAAGCGCGGTCGGTTGGGTTCGTGGCACTCCCACCCACCAGAAAGAGACGTAATCGCCGCGACACGTGATCGGGCAATGATTGGATAAGCTGATGAAACGCCTGAAGCAGCAGATCAAACCCTTTGTTGGGTGAAAGCAGACCAAAGTAGGCAATCAAGAAGTCATCCGGCGCAACCCCCAGATGTTTGCGCCAGGCATCTCGTTGATAGCCCGGTGGCGGATTGACGCTGATATTTGAACCGATTGGAAGTGTACTGGACTGCACCTGATTCTGGAGCAAGCGGGCCGCATCTTCCTGGTTGGTCACAATCACCTGGTCGGCATCACGCGCAAGGCGCACGTTGACCCAGCGACGCAGTGGGCCGGCTTTGGGAAACAGGTACGGCTCCCGCACATCATGAAACGTGACGAGCAGCCGCGGCCGACCAGGCAACTGGTGTAAGCGCCAGGGCAGTAGGTTAATCGCCGGGTGCATATCATACGCACCGGTCTGGTATTGGATATGGAGGATATCCGGACGGAGCCGATCAAGTGCGGCGATGGTATCACGCCAACAATACCAGTTCCAGCGGCGAATACCAGCAACCAGATCAGGTTGCCCAGAAGCTGGAATAACGCTTGCAGCGTCGTTCGTCTGCTCGTTCTGACCAGTGAGAACCGTTACGCAAGCTCCCTGCTGCACCAGAGCACGTGCCAGACAGCGCGTATAATCACCCACACCACCCGGTTGAGGTGGGTACTCAGCGGTGAGATAGGCAATATGCAGTGGGCGGTTATCGTCCACTGCATATTCGTGCAAAAGATCAGGTTTCACGGCGCAACAGGTTTCTGGCGATCCACTCAATCTGCTGCAAGGCCGTGCTTGCCGTCGAGTCCGGTGCAGCGGCAATGCGTTTGATCGCGCGGATTGCCTGCTCGTGATACGTATCGGCCGCCTGTTCAGTGTGTGCCCGTGCTGCGGTGGTTCCCAGAATAGCCAGGGCCTGTTCTACATCACGATCATCGCCCACTTGCTGTTGATAGATGCGAACCAGTTCAGCCCGCTGTTCGGCATGTTGCAGCGCATAGATAATGGGCAGACTCACTTTCCGTTGATAGATATCGGCAGCGTAGGGTTTACCCGTCACGTCCGGTTTGCCCCAGATGCCCAGAATATCATCCTGCATCTGAAAGGCCATACCCAGCGCGTGACCAAAATCAAACATGGCTTGAACCTCGGATGGTGTAGCACCACCTACCCGTGCCCCCAGACCCGCTGCCGCAGCGATCAGGGCTGCCGTTTTGCGGCTAATCATCGCCAGATAATCTGCTTCGGTAATATCGAGCCGGCCCTCGAAGCTCAGATCGAGATACTGCCCTTCGCAAATAGTCAGGATCGTCTGATCAAACTGCCGCAACACATCCAGCACAATCGATGGTTCCAGACCGGTGTCACTCAGCCGGTGCAGCGCCAGATGGGCAATCACAAACATGCCATCGCCCGTGTTAATGCCCTGAGCCAGGCCCCAGGCTTTCCAGACCGTCGTGCGACCGCGACGGGTGGCACTATTATCTTCAATATCATCGTGGATCAGCGAAAAATCGTGAATCAGCTGAATACCAGCGGCCAGCGGCAACGCCTGCTGCATATCACCGCCAACCGCCTGCGCTGCAAGCACCACCAGTTGCGGTCGTAAGAGTTTGCCCGTTTCAGCGAATTCGGCTTGCAGCGCCAGGTTGCGCCAGCCCAGATGATATTCTTGCATCGCATAAAACGCAGCCACTCGTTCTTCGGCCAGTGGAAAGGTATCACGCATCGCTTCCTGGATCAGGGGACGCATATCGCGTGCTTTCTGCACTATATTGTTCCTTTCTGTAACCTGCTGTTAATCCCGGTATCTTGTCCTTTGCGAAGCTGATTAGTACACTATGTATAAGTAAAAGCCATTGGCAAGCGTCCGACGCAGTCGTCGATGATCAGAAAGGAGAGCTTCTCATGCCTCTGAATATGCGCCTTCGCTTTAGTCCCACCAAAGATGGATTGGTGAAAGTACTCGGTCCACTCGAAACGGAAATTATGCGTTTGCTGTGGCAAGAGAAACGGAGCACCGTCAAAAAAGTCCATCGGAACATCTCACAGAAACGTGATATCGCCTACACCACCGTTATGACCACCATGAGCCGCCTATCGGAAAAGGGTGTTCTCAATCGCCACCGCGAAGGGTTGGCGTATGTCTATACACCTGCCATTACCGAAGATGAGTTTATTGGCATTGTAGTACGACAGGTGTTAGATGGTTTACTGGATGATTATCGGAATATGACGATTGACTATATGGTTGATTATCTTGTGCGCAATAACCCGGATGAGTTAAAACGGCTCTATAAAGCCATACAACCACACGTTTCGGCGCATCATGCGACGAACGGTACAGCATCATAAAACAATTGTGCCCCATAGATCATAGGGTGTTACGTGGGTTATATGGGCTTGCACCAGGCTCCCAATGGGTGCCTGACCCGATAAAAAGGTCTGACCGTCAACCTCTGGCGCGTCGCGGAATGAACGACCCACCAGCAATGCCTGTCCATCTTCGGTGTATCCCTCACCTTCAATCAATATGGTCAGATGTTGCCCTTGCCAATGGCGATTGCGTGCAAGGGCAATCGGTTGCTGGGTTTGCATCAGCCGATGCCAGCGCCGCTCGATCTGGTGGGTTGAAACCTGCTGATCGAGATCGGCTGCGGTCGTTCCAGGTTCACGCGAGTAGCGAAATGCACCCACATGATCGAGTTGAACATCTTCGAGAAAGGCGAGTAAGCTGCGAAAGGCTGCAGCCGTTTCGCCGGGAAAACCAACAATAAACGTTGAGCGCAAGGCAATCTCTGGCATCGCCTGGCGCAAATCGGCAATCACCGATCGGGTTCGGTCGATATCGGCCGGGCGGTGCATCCGTCGCAGCATATCGGGGTAAGCATGCTGCAACGGCATATCAAGATACTGGCATACTTGCGTATGGCGTGCCATCGTTTCAATCAAGCGCGACGTAATCCCATGCGGGTAAGCATACATCAGGCGGATCCAGCGATTGGTCGGCACCACGCTACAGAGGTCATCCAGCAGGCTGGACAGTCCATCTTGCATGCCCAGGTCACGACCATAATCCGTCAGATGCTGGGCAACCAGCACGATTTCCTGAACGCCCTGCTCAACCAGTTCTTGCGCTTCTTCCACAATTGCATCGGGCGATTTGGACCGCATCGCGCCTTTAAAGCCCGGAATAGTACAGAACGCACAGTGTAAATTGCAACCATCGCCAATCTTGATATAAGCCGATGCTCCCTGGCTACGACGGCGTATCGGCGCCGTGCGCCAATCGGCATAGGCCCCATCGGGTGTCGGCTGATTCACGGGCGTGAGCGGGATGAACGTATCATTGTTTGGCGTAAAGGAGCGAGTGTTACCAATCTGCATCCATGCACGCGTGCTCAGCGTTTCATCCACACCCGGCACTGCTTGCAACAAACTGGCATGGCTTTCGGCCATACAGCCAGCAGCAACCAGCCGTTGATACTCTCCCTTGTGCTCACCCAGTTCCTGTAAAACCGCCAGCGTCTCATCACGCGCCGCCTCAATAAAGCTACACGTATTGACGATAATCACATCGGCATCAGCCGCCTGAGCCACGCGCCGGTGGCCCTGAGCAGTGAGCAGGCTTTCCATGCCTTCACTATCGACTTCGTTTTTGGGGCATCCCAGAGTGATGATATGATAGTGCATTGGTGTTTGTCTGTGCTCCTGGCACACCTACGGTGTTGATAGAACAGATAGGGGGCACTATGCGCCTTACCGCTAACGATAGTTGATAAACTGCAATGGTACCGGAAACTCATCGGCATGGTCACGCAGAAACTGAATCACCTGCTGAAGCTCATCCTTGCTTTTGCTGCCAACGCGCACCGCATCGCCCTGAATGCGTGGCTGCACTTTGGGAAAATCACCACGAATGAGCTTTTGCAATTTTTCGCCAGTTCCGTATCAATCCCCTGCTGCAACGTCACCACCTGACGTACCCGTGGGCCGCTGACCTCTTCAACTGGGCCATAGGCAAAGATTTTCAGCGACAGGTTGCGCCGCAGGGCTTTGGTTTCCAAAATGTCACGTACATTGGTCAATGACATTTCATTATCGGTGTGGATGACCAGTTCCTTTTCGCCCAGTTCCAGCGTGGTCCCTGTATCTTTCAGATCGTAGCGTGTGCGAACATCACGTTGCGTCTGATCCACTGCATTCACCAATTCCTGGCGATCAAATTCGGATACCACATCAAATGAACTTTCGCTAGCCATGTTACTCCTCAGGTTCGATAGGCGGCCATGTCCAATCAATCGGCACGCCCTCTTCATTGCCAACAGTCTCTGGTTCACCGCCATTGACTGATATTCGTACCACCGTTGGGTTGCCAATACGAATGTTAATGCGCTCTTCGGCTGTAAATGTTTCAATGATTGATGGCGGCATAATCTGTTCATAGACAATGATACCATCGGTGGTTACCCGCATCCATGAGCCAATATCCGTTTCATCAACCACCGAGACTTGCACCACAATCGGTGCAGAGAGCGTTGGTGTAGGAGTTGCTCTGGCAGTACGGGTGGGCCGAGGGGTACGCGTTGGTACACGTGCGGTGCTGGTGGGTACGGGTTGTGCTGTCTCCGTTGGCAGCGGCTCGGGCGTAGGTACCTCAGTTGCTGGAACAACAGCTGCCACCTCTGTTAGCACGGCGGTGGGAGTGATGCTGAGCGTATCAGTCAACGTGATATCGGGTGTGAACGGCACCGTTGGGGTAATGACCACGGTCGGCACCACAATCGGTGTCGCAGTCCTGGTCGGGCTTGAAGTTAGGCTGGGGGTATGGGTCGGTGTTGCACTCGGCAGAGGTATACGGCTTGGGCTTGCCGTTGGCACGGGCAAGGTTACCGTGACAGTTGGTACCGCCTGAGCAACCTCACTGGTCATACCAACAACAGAGCGCACCGCAATATAGACCAGCCCTACGACCGCCATCGTTACAAAGAAAATGCGCAGAAAATCGGGTAAGATGTTTCTTCTCACGCTCTTGCTCTATCTGTCGTATTCACAGCGATTGATGTTTCTATGGGTTACCGTGGAGGCCAGGACCAATCAACCGGTTGGCCGGGGATCTGACCAATAATTTCTGGTTCGAGGCCATTGACACTGACCTGTACATCCGTAGGATTGCCGGCCCGAATCGTGATCTGCCGCTGGGCCAGAAAAACTTGCTGTTCAGCGGGCAGCATAATCTGTTCGTAGATGACCGTACCATCAGCCGTTACCCGCATCCAGGATCCTTCCTGCGATTCGGGTACAATCTGAACTTGGACCACAATTGGTGCGGGCAGGGTCGGTGTTGGCTGCGGTGTTGCAACCGCCCCGGCAGGACGTGCCGTTGCTGTGGGCGGGCTTTGGGTTGGTGCAGGGTTCTCGCCTGTGGCAACAATAGGTGCCTGTGTGGCGACTTCTTCGGTCAACGTTGGCAGGCTGGTCGGCGTCGCAACTGCTGGCGTCGGCGTTCCCGAATCACCTATCGCTATCGGCTGGCCTACCCGCCCCTGGGCATTGAGCACCATATATGTTAACCCAATCAAGAAGACCGTGACAAAAAAGATACCGAAAAAGCTCGGAAAGACATACGAACGAGTTCTGGGCATGCGTGTCGTCGGCACTACCTGAATACGATCACTCTCTCCGCGCTCACGCCGGTAGAGTTCAATCATTTCATCTGCTGAAAGCCCCAGAAATTGGGCATAGTTGCGAATAAACCCCTTAATTACCACGTCGTTTGGTAAGCGATGGTATTCTCCCTGTTCAACCGCCGCCAATGATTGTTCAACAATATGAATTTCGGCTGCAACTTGTGATAGTGGCAGCCCCTGGCTCTCACGTGTCGCTCGTAGACGATCACCAACATTGCTCATACAGTTTTGTCTCTACCATTCATCATGCTATTCGCGGTACCCGTACAGGCGCTATTCCCTGCCTATTATACCACAGGCTACGAGCAACCCTATCACAGTCTCACAAGAACCACCTACCAGACAACGCCTGATTGAATGTCATCAGCCAGGGTTCGGGATAGGCCGATACCGCCTTCTTATCTTACGGCTTGCAGGAGATCATACCAAATTTCGGGGAATCGATACGCGATATCCTGATTCAGTATCAGACGTAGGTGCGGCTTGCAGCCGCACGCGCCAGCTGCAAGCAGGCGCTAAGCGTCCTCATCAAAGAACATACGAGTGATTACCTGAATTTAGTATCATAGAGTACCTGGGCAGCAGATTCATTGCCATAGGGTGTGATGATTTCCTGGGTCGCAACGGGGATCAGCCAGGATTCTTCGATCAGTTCTGGTAAGCGCATGTCGAACCTCTTCTAAAGGAGATACAAACAATTAGTCGTCGCGACGGAGGGGCTGCAAACGCTCATTAGTACGATAGATCTCCATCTCACGACCAAGCAAGCCAGACTGAACCGTGAACGGCGCGGGTTGCTGCGGATGCAGTTCAAGCCGGCCACGTTCAAACCATTGCACCTGATATTGAGCACCATCGCTCAACCGTTCCAACTGCGCATCGCTAATGGGCATGCCCAGCAATGCCAGGCTTTCATTGTCGCTAAAGCCGGGCTGGCCGTCCAGTTCCAGACCGCGCTCACGCCATGCCTCCAGAAACGGGCTACACAGATTTTTGCTGGTCTGCTCAAAGAAGAGGCAATCGGTTGCTGGTTCACTCTGCGGGAACAACCACCAGTCACGACCCTGGTTCATCAGCAAATCCACACCAAGACGACTCACGAGCACATCATACGGCACATCCTGCTGCGGATGCAGCTCAAGCCGAACCCGCTCAAACCACTGCACCTGCACCGGTGTGCCCTCAATCACCTCGGTCTGCAACCCACTAATTGGCAACCCAAAGACAACCAGACCATCCTGCTCCGCCCAGAAATCACGAATACGACCGCTGATACAAAAGCCTGTCTCGGTAAAGCACATGCCATCGTTTTGCTGGTAGAGCAGCACGCTGATGATCGCCTGAAAATGGCGTTCGACGGTCGTCTCATCCTGGTTCTGACGATTGGGCAATTCTGCTTCAAAACAGCGAATAGACTCGTCCTGACACCAGGAGACGACTTCACCAGTGACCGGATATTCCGAGTAAACTCCGGAATAGGAGTACCCAAGCGCCTGGGCAAATGCCTCGGTGGTGCTGGCTCCAGCCGAGCCCGGTAGCACCAGCCCATACGGCGGATATTGGGAATGGTAGAACAGCACCAGTGGCGGTTCGCTGGCTGCTGACGCAGGTTGAGCAACCAGGTTGCCAGCGCCTGGCTCTCCGGTTCCGAAAGCGGCGCTGAGCCACCACCACCAGGAACTACCCCGGAAGCATCAACCGAATCTGGTTGCCAGTCATCAGTCGGCCAGTTGCGGTTCAAATCAACGCGATTGGCATTGTAGCGCGTGTTGTGCGCCACACCATCCGGGTTGATCATCGGTACCAGGTAGAGACTGAGATCGGCAGGCAGTCTTACATCCTCGGTTTCAAAGCGAGCCACCAGACGATTCACGAGATCGGCGGTATTGGTTTCAGTCCCCCCGTGAATAGCGCCCGTAATCACCACAATGCGTGAACCTGTCCCAAATCGAATCGCCTGGATCGGGCGGCCTTGCACCGAGTGCCCAATAACGTACATTCCCGTTGAAGGCATCGCCAGAGTTGGTGTTACAGGTGTCCAGAGCAGCACGAGCACGGTGCTCAGAAGGACAAAAATAGACCAGACACGAAAAAGCCGCGCATTACGCAAAGAATAACCAGATGATCGGGTCATACCTACTCCTGAAATACGCAATCTTCTCCGTTCAACCTCTCTTTATGGGCTATTGACGATCTCATCATAGACAAGCCGAGACGCCGTTGCAATCGTATTGATGCCCGCCGCATTACTAACAAGCTCCTGGCTCATGAGAACAAGAATGTATGGTTGACCAGGTAGCTGCACAATCCCGGCATCATGTTCAACCTGGGGCAATGTCCCAATTTTGTGCGCTACCGCAACATCTGGGGGTAACTGCGCAGGAATCTTCTGACGGTCCGTTGTTTGCAACAACGCGTTTATGATCTCCTGGGATCCAGCAGCATCAGGAAAGGCACCAGTGTACAATAACTGGAATAGCAATGCCATATCTGCCGGGCTCGTCAGGTTATCGTATCCTGCAGCGAGAGCCTCAAAATCCATCATACGGCGTTGCAGGACTGTTTGTGTCGCTCCAATCTGTTGCATCGTCTCGTTAACTGGTGCAAAGCCGCCAAGATGATCGATCAGCATATTGGCCGCCGTATTGTCCGAATCATACAACATACGGGCCACCAATTCACGCACCGGATAGGTACTCCCAGGGGGATCATATTGCAACGACCCGGTGCACCCACAATAACACTGGCATCCATCGTCAGTTCTGCATCCAGGTTGATGATCCCCTGGCTCGCTTGTTGATACACGGTCACGGCAATGGGGACTTTTATGAGACTGGCAGCCGGAAAGATCAGGCTGACATTACGCGTATAACGCTTCATGCCAGTAGTAAGATCGATCATGATCACGCCAAAAGTACCTTCACTCTGGTCAAAGAAAGGATCGAGCTGAGCGGCCATATCTGATAGGGGTATGGTCGGAGTGACCCTTGATTCAGTGATCAATGTCGGCGCAGCTGTTACAACAGCAGTCGGTACGAGCGGTGTCATATCTGATAGGGGCGTGGTCGGCGTAACCCATGCCTCGGTAATCAGTGTCGGCTCAGCTGTTACAGCAGCAGGCGGTACGAGCGGGGTTATTGTTGCTGTTGGGAGTGATGCCATGGGCACAACCGTGAACGTAACAAATGTCGTAGCACCCATCTGTTCTGGCTCATAGAGAGAAGTAGTTGTGGGTAACGGTGGTTGTGAGGGAACAGTCTGATAGTGTTCTTTGTTTACTGCCTGTGTATTTCCAGACGTGACCTGAAAATTCAGGGCTAACCACCCACCTATGGCCGCTGCAATAAGGGTGATCAGGAGAGCGATGATGGATAAAAAACGATAAGATCGCAGCATAACTTTCTCTATCATCCAATAAACAGCGTTTACCGTTCAAAACCACGGCAACAATAGACTTACTCGATGAATAAATAGTTCGTACTCATCCAGCCTTCAATTCCGTAGTACTCCACAAATACCCATGAACGCCCGTCATCAAAAATCTCTGGAACACACAGCACGCTGACTGACAAACCTTCTGGTACTTCATCTAGATAACGAGATTCTCGGTATGTCTCTTCCCGTATGGAAAGGGATGCAATATTCACAACCGTACCAATAGCACATTGACCAACCGGTACACCATTATCGAAGCGTAAGTAACGCGTAGTCACCCACCCCTCAATCCCTTGATAGTCTATCCAAACCCAGACTCGTTCATCACTGATTCTTGGTTCAACACACAGCACATTAACACGACTACCCTGAGGCACAACGCCTACCAATACTGTGTTATCAATCAACGGGCTTTCCTGAATGGCTAGCTCACTGATACTCCCGATAACCGTAGCCTGATCACAGACGTTACTTCCAGAAGAGGGTTGTGGAGCAGGTGCCGCAGGTGCCGCAGGTGCCGCAGGTGCCACAGGTGCCGGTATAGGATTGCTGTTTTGTGCGTTGTTTAAAGCCTCAGTTGTTGCATTCAAGGCCCGCTCAGTCGCATTCAATGATGTCATCGTGGCATCAATAGATTCTGCCTCATCGCGTGCTTGAGCCGTTTTCTCAGCATCTGCAAGCGCAGTCATGGTAGCATCAAGTGCCCTCGCTGTTTGCTCAATTGAGGTATCCACAGTCGGAGTTTCTGTATCCCTCGAAAGAGGACTATCTGACGATGGAGACGGTCCGCCACTCAATGAACCCACCGATGTTTCGCTGGGTCGTTGCGTTGTCTGGGAAACTACAGATTCAGGCCCCTTACTATTGGAGAACAGCCAAAACGCTGCTACCCCACCACCACCGAGCAACCCTGCACCAATAATCGCTATCACAAGCAACAATTGTGAAGGCATACGGCGAGTCGTTGGCTGTTCCTGTCCACAGTATGGGCAAAATTGGATATTGGCTTCAAGTATTTTTTGGCACTTGATACACTTCATCAGCGTTCTTTCTCCATCCACTGAAGCACATCATCATGAATCTGCGCTGTTCTGTTGAAGAAAGAGATAGACTGCTCAATGCTGCTATCTCAATCTGCTTCCATATAGTTATTATACATGCTTTTGTTGCAAAGAGCAACGACTCATACCTTCCACTATCGAGCAAAAACAACCAAAAACAGTGCACAGTCTCACCATGGTGCGCTCAGTTACGGTTGCTCAAACGCCGCATCAACCTGCTCCATCAAGCCGCCACTCCCGCCATTGCGCAACGCCGTATCAGAAACCTCTGGGTCAACTGCTGGTACTGCTGGCTGCGTTACCGGTGCAGCTGGCTCGCTGGTGTCCGGGGCGGATTCCAGGGCCGCGCCCGGATCGAGAGCCGGCAGCGATAACTGGCTCTCTGGCAAAGCACTACCACTACCAGTATCTGCACGCTCGGTAGTATTCTGCTCCAACGAACAGGAACGTTGCGCCGCTACCAGGTCTTGCTGTGCCAGGTCTACATCAATCCCCGACCCATACAAAAAGAGATCACCCGTGGCACCATAACTCGCCGTAATTGGATCACTGTGCAGCGTCCTTCCATCGGCACTGATAACCACGCGCTCACGCTGAATCTGACGACCGCTCGTCCCCTGCATTACCTGCTGCACCACACACGGCGACAGGTTCTCATCATACCGCCAGAGCGGCTCGCTCGGCGCCGAGTCAACCACGCTCACATCGCGAATCTCCGTAGTACGCCCATCATCATAGCCCCAGATCGAAACCGTCACCTCGCCTGTACTCGTCATAATATCGGTTGTAATCACCACCGCTGCATTCGTATCATTGCGCCAACGCAAATCCAGATCATACGCGCCACGGATCCAACCATTACCGCTACTCGTAAACACCGCCGAATCCATCCCCGGCACATCATTGAAATCGCTCAGATAGAGCGAATGACCATGGCGTTCAATCTTCTCCAGGCCAGCTTCCATCACACTGCGATACATCATCGTTGAGAGGTAACAGATACCACCCGCTATTTCATAGCCAATGCCACCGCCAACAATTGCCGCCCCCGGCACATACCCGGTCTCGCCCGAAATTTCACCCAGCGTCTCAAGAAAGGAAACTTGCTCACCTGGCTTCACCACCAAGCCCTCAAAATGGTTCGCAGCCGCCCGCACATTGATCATCTCTGCCGAATAGGGCGGCACACGCATGGTTGATTCGCCCAGCACCACAATCGGCTGCGCTGCTGTCACCAACTCAGGGTCAAAATCGTGCTGCAACAGATATTCGCGGCCGACCAGACCTACCTCAGTTTTGGCCGGGGCGCCGGGGTGAGGCAGATAGTACTCCAGACGTGCTCGCTCAAAGTACTGCACCACATGGGACGCGCCGGTCAGATTACTCGTCTCAATCAGCGCCTCGCTAATCGGCAAGCCAAACAGCACCAACCCGTCGTGCGCCTCCCAAAACCCACGAAAGGTATGGCTCAGATTATGCCCAGTCTCGGCAAAATAGCGCACAGCCTCCGGGTTGCCCGGCTCATGCGGCTGAAATGCTCGCTCGTCCTGTCGGTGCGCCGACAATAAACGGCCCAGATGGCTTAGTTGCACCGTATCGAGATGATCCGGATGCACCTCAAAGCGGGCACGCTCAAAATATTGCACCAGCAGGCCCGATTCTTCAAGCACTTCGGTGATGGGATAGCCAAACAAATCTACGCCGCCGTGCTCTTTATAGAATGCCAGAAACGGCCCCCAGACATTGTGCCCAGTTTGCGGCATGTATTCTACTGGTGGGAGAAACATATTGGCAGGTCGAGCGTTGAGTGGCCTTGCCTCCTGCGCATTAGCATAGGGTGGCAAGAGCAGCATGCTCAGAGCCAGTGCGATAATGATTCGTTGTAGCATTCCTATCCTCTCATAAGATCATACCCGCCCGGTTGTGGTAATTGACTGAACCTGGAGTATAGCACATCTTCGCTGATTATGCAATAAAGATATGATGTATTGTCGTTTTTCGCCGCCACCCCGGACTGGCTTAGATCAGGCTAAATTCGGAGACAATCATGCCATCTTCATCGGCATACAGATAGTAGCCCGGCCGAAACGTCGCCCCGGCAAAGGTAACCATCACATTCTGTGCTCCTGCGCCACCCTTATTACTGCGTGCAGGGTTCGTGTTGAGCGCACGGACCCCCACCGCAACCTGCACAATCTGCTGCGAATCGCGAATACACCCATAGATGACAATCCCGTTCCAACCATTCTGAAATGCCAACATCGCCAGATTATACCCAATCAAAGCGCAGCGCAATGAGCCACCGCCATCGATAACGAGCACATGGCCTTTCCCGTCGCGTTCAAGCATTTCACGGACAAGCACATTATCTTCAAATACTTCCACCGTCGCAATGCGCCCGGCAAAGGTCATCATGCCCCCATAGTTCTGGAACAGAGGCGTTGGTACTTGGATTGCATGGGCAAAATGGTCACAAAGATCTGCTGTTTTAAAACTCATTGCCGTTTCCTACCAATGGTACAACACCGGGTTGTGTCTACCTGTGTAAGATACCACAGCTTGCCAGCAGAGACAAGCCTACCGAACAACTGCTTGAAACTGAAAGGTGCCATGTGTATGGTACAATAGCTTTTAAGCATATGAGGTCAGGCCCGAAATAGCTCATGGAGCCGGGAAAGACCCGGTGATTTGACTAGTCAGAGAGGACTATTGAATGAGCCAGAAATTGATGTTACATCTGACCGATGATCTCTATCAAGCTGTGCAGAAAGCGGCAAACGCTTCTGAGTCGACTCCGGATCAATGGATCTTGAGTAACTTGCAGCAACAACTACTCACATCGGATTCAGAACATCTGCGGCAAATGACCGATCCAGCCATTTATGAACTGTTGCAGGAAGTGGCCCCCGAAATGGGCATGTCAACCGATGCGCTCCTGGTCGATTGGTATGCCAAATACGGCACGCATCCGCACAGTTGATGCATAATAGATAACAGAGAACAACACCATAAGCGGGGATTATGTCGGACTACCTTACCACGATTGGTCTTGAGGTCCATGCTCAGGTGCGTACAGCATCGAAGATGTTCGATGCCTGTAGCACCGATTATGCCGGTGGGGCACCCAATCAATGCATTTCAGTGGTGAGTCTGGGTTTGCCTGGAGCGTTGCCAGTGATCAACCAGCGGGCCATCGAGCTGGCAGCACTCACTGGGCTGGCGATCAACTGTACCGTCCAGCTCCATTCGGTCTTTGCCCGCAAATCCTATATCTACCCAGATTTGCCCAAGGGCTACCAGATTAGCCAGTACGACCAGCCCATCTGTACCGATGGCTGGATTACCATCGAAGGTGACGATGGGCAACCGCGCCGTATCGGCATTGAGCGGCTGCACATCGAAGAAGATACCGGCCGTCTGGTGCATTACCCGGATGGCACCAGCCTGATTGATTACAACCGTAGTGGTATGCCGCTGATGGAGATCGTCAGTAAGCCCGATATTGCCTCTCCCGAAGAGGCCAAACGCTATTTCCAAAAGCTGCGGCAGATCCTCATGTGGATTGGCGTGAATAGCGGCAATATGGAAGAGGGCGCCCTCCGTTGCGATGCCAACGTGAGCGTCCGGCCAGCATCGCAGCAAGCCTTTGGCACGAAAGTTGAAATTAAGAATATGAACTCCTTTCGTGCGGTTGAGCGTGCGCTGGTCTATGAGGTAGAACGCCAGATTGATGTGCTCGAATCCGGTGGCAGCATTACCCAGGAAACCCGTGGCTGGAATGAAGCCCAGGGCATCACGGTGGGGCAGCGGAGCAAAGAATTTGCCCACGACTATCGCTATTTCGCCGAGCCAGATTTGCCCCCGCTCATCTTTGAGCCAGCCTGGGTCGAAGCACGTCAGGCCGAATTGCCTGAGCTGCCCGATGTCCGCTGTGCGCGGTTTATCGCCGACTATGCCTTAAGCCAACAAGATGCCGATTTGCTCACCACTGATCGCGCTGTGGCCGATTACTTCGAGACGGCCGTGGACGCCGCCAGAGCGATTCAGGGCACGCCTAAAGACGTCGCCAACTGGATCCTCGGTGAGGGGTTCCGCCTCCTCAACGACAGCAACGAAGAGAGCACCAATCTCGGTACGCGCATGCCCGTCGCGCACCTGATCAACGTGATGGACCTGCTGGCACAGGGCAAGATTACCCGCACCGTGGCAAAACAGGTGTTTGAAGCCAGTTTCCAGAACGGGCAACCCCCCGACCAGATTGTGGCCGAACAGGGGCTAACCCAGATTAGTGATACGGATGCCCTTGCCACCCTGGCCCGCGAGGTGATTGCCAACAACCCCAAAGCCGTCGATGAATATCGCCGAGGGAAGAAGACCGCCATCCAGTTTCTGGTTGGTCAGATCATGAAAGCGACCAGAGGCCAGGCCAACCCTCAAACAGCACGTACGGTGTTAGAGGCTGAACTCGATACAGACGCCTGATCTTCAGCGCAAGAGAAGATGCCGGCGGGAGCAACCAGCGCTTGATCGTTTGGTTGCTCCCGCCGTGTAGGTATGCTATGGAACGGCAACAAGAACGACCGACCGATCTCATTGAGAGCAGCAAACGCAAATTTGCCCTGTCCCAGGCTCGTTTCCGCCGCCAGCAAATCGAACTGGGCTTGCTCAGCTTGCAGGGCAGCATCAAAGATGGCCTGCGCGCACATGGCATACTCTATGGTCTTGCGGGAGCTACTGACGACTGGGCAACTCTGCTCGATAATCTCGAAGCAGCATCGGAGCCGTTGTCTCATGATCATACCTACCGGCTGCGTCGGCTGCATCTGCTCTGTGAGGAGATTAGCCACGGTGATACCGTGACCTGACTGCCGAAACAGTGACCGCCTACCAACGCCTGATCGTTGAGCTGTTGCAACGGTACGACATTCTGGTGATCGCCCCGGAGACAGCGCCGATACCAACATCGCCCACGCTGAACTGGACCAACCGCTGGGAGGTGAGCGATCTTCTGCAGCGGCTCCAGCCCTATGTGCTGATGGTTGTGAGCGTGCTCCTGATTTTTATCATCGGCGCAGCAGCCACCGGGGCAATTTGCCTGGCGCCAACCCGACCAGGCATCGGTTGCCCCAAACGATACAGAACGTGCGCGATGCACCCGCACCACCGGCAGACGCCACTGGTGTTAGTGCCACCCAAACACACCATCGGATGGCTTGGCGCCCGGTCGTGCCGCCATGGTGCGCGGCGACCTGGAATCGGGTCTGGCCTTACGCGCTGAACCCAGCAGCAACCCAGATGTCGCCGTGCAAGTCTATCTCGCACCCGGCACCGCCGTCCAGGTTGTGGGCGGGCCTGTCGAGGCGGAAGGGGGGAGCTGTGGCAGGTACGCGCCGGCAACAACCAGGGCTGGTGCATAGCCCTCTTTCTCGAAGCGCGATAGATGGGGTATAATAATAGAGACCATATCGGCCGGAGTGGCGGAATGGCAGACGCTACGGTCTTAAAAACCGTTGGGGGCAACCCCGTACGGGTTCGAATCCCGTCTCCGGCACCAACGAACAACCTGTACTCCCTTCTTCCCTTGTGGGAGCAGGGCCGGAGATAACGGAGCAACCCCAGAAAGGGGCTTCGCAGCGTGCATGTTGAATCAACCAGGCTATCAGACCGAAACCAACATTGCCCACCCCTATGCAGAAGCCATCATTGTTGTTGGCCTCTTTAGCGGTGTCTTTGCGCTGGTAACCGCTGCCCTCGGTGGCCTGGTCCTGGCTGGCTGGCTCCTGGCCGGCTGGCTCTTTCCAGCACTGATCAACCTGGCCTTCTGGGTGCTCATGCTCATCACCATCTGGCTCTGGGGGCTCAGAAAACAAGCCCAGATTCGCGCTTTTCTGCAAAGCTCACGCCCGCTCATTCGCTGGTGGTACACCCCCGAAGAATGGTCCCAGATCAAAGCCGAAGAAGCGCAGGAGCAGCGCGAAATCCTTACCGTAGCGCCAGGCTGTCTCGCCCTGCTGTTCGGTCTGGTTGGCCTGCTGGTCGGCGCTGCCATCGGCGCAGAGGACAGCCTGGCGGATGCGTTGATCAATGGCGCACTCGGACTCGCTATCGGCGCTGCCCTTGGCGGTATGCTGGGCGCTACGGTTGCCGCTGGTACCTATCTGGCATCGCGCTGGGTACAACAGTACGACCGACAACTTTGTGTCGCATTAGGCCCTACTGAAGTGCTCTACGGGCGATCCTACTTTCGTAGCAACGGGCTGACCTGTACGATTGAACGGGTGACCCTGCATGATCAAGAGCTTGAGCTTGAGCTGTACAACCCCAAACCCAGAGGCGGATCCGAAGAGACCTGGGTTATCCCCGTGCCAGAACGCATGCTCGATCCCCTTCAGCGTGTCATTCCCCAGATACGCACTGGCAAAGAGCGCGATATATGTTGATGATCCAACGCCTCTACCTTACTTATGGGCGCGGTGCTCGGTCTGGTGCTGCCGTATGCCTCTTTTATCCCTTTTCTATGAACCCATGGCCCCAACCCCGGCCTGTTTATGGAACAGCTGGTTGCTTCATACATATCAGCCTTCTTTGGCGTTGATGTTATCGTATTATCACTGAAGGGCCTCGCCTGGGCATGCGCCATCTCTGGGCGTATGGACTGTGTAATCTGCTTGTTGGCGTATCTCTGGCATTCCCACTCTTTCTGTATATGCGTCAAGGGAAGCAGCATGGTATTGCCCTTCCTGGTGGTGGCAGCCCTGAAGCACACTAGCGTTTCAGAACATGCCGTAAAAAGCGCTCTAACAGCTGATTGAGCACTGGAAAGCCCGTAGCATCAAACTCGTGGCTGGCACCGGGTACCGTGATAAACCATTTGCGATGGTCCGGGTGCTCACCCGGCCAAACCTCGAAGGCGCCATACTGCCCTCTCAAGGGTAGGTTTTTTGGTTTAGACATGGCTCATACCAAATTCGGGTGGGCGCAGCACGCAGACGCTCCTACAGATCGCACTTGGAGCGCCTGATTTGTAGGGGCGCAGCGCGCTGTGCCCCTACAAATCAGGATATAAGCTCTCCGATGGGAACGCCATTTGCGTCTCATACCGCATCAAGAAACGCGATCTGTCAAAAAAACCTACCCTTGAAAGGCCATACTGCCCC
>JAAURD010000085.1 GCA_012034075.1 Chloroflexaceae bacterium
CGCTCTCTGGCGGTCAGCGCCAGCGTCTAGCGATTGCCCGCGCGTTTCTGACCAACCCGCGTATCCTCGTTCTGGATGATGCCACCAGCGCGATTGATAGCGCTACCGAAGACCATATTCAGCGGGCGATGCGCCGTATTTTGCAGGGCCGCACCACCCTGTTGATTACCCACCGTATCTCGCAGATTCGCTGGGCCGACCGTATTCTGGTCCTACGGCGGGGGCAACTGGTGGCGCAAGGGTCGCACCACGAGTTGATGCAACAGAGTCCCGCTTACCATCGCATTTTTGCTCATTACGAAGCGTAACAACAAAGCAAAAGGGAGTATTGTTATGGGTTTCGTTATGGATGGCCTCAGTGCAGAAGATTACGATCGTACATATGGTGACCAGGTCTTGATACGGCGCATCACAGCCTACTTTCGCCCCCATATGCGTCGTATACTGATTGTTGCGACGATGGTGATGCTCTTTTCTTTTGCGGAGACGGTCTTGCCGATTGTTGTGGCACGTGGTATCGATGCGCTCTCGGCTGAGCCATCACTGGCACTGCTGGCGGGTATTGCGCTGTTCACCGCCTTCCTTGGGTCACTGAGCTGGTTCTTTAACTACATCCGCCAGCTGCTCTCGGCACGAGTCATCGGTGATGTTGTGCTCACACTGCGTGACGATGCGTTTGATGCAGTGACTCGCCGTGACCTCTCGTTTTATGACCAGTATCCCTCTGGCAAAATTGTCAGTCGGGTGACATCCGATACCCAGGATTTCTCCAACGTGGTCACGCTTACCATCGATTTGATCAGTCAGTTGGTGCTTGTGGTTGTGCTGAGTGTCGTCCTGTTTGTGGTAGAGCCAACCCTGGCGCTCATTACGATCAGCGTTGCGCCGGCGTTCGTTATCACAGCACTGGTCTTTCGGCGCATTGCCCGCTGGACCTCACGGCGAACACAGCGCATGCGGGCGCAGGTGAACAATATCGTGCAGGAGACGATCAGTGGGATTGCAGTGGCGAAAACGTTCCGTCAGGAAGCCGCGATCTACAACGATTTCACCCAGACCAATCGGCTGGCCTATCGGGTTACGCTGCAGAATGGTCTGGTCTTCAACACAATCTTTCCCATTCTGGATATTCTGGCTGGCATTGGGAGCGCACTGGTTATCTTCTTTGGCGGTCTTGGTGTGGTTGGCAATACCATATCCCTGGGCAACTGGTATCTCTTTTTTAATAGTCTGGGTATTTTTTATTTTCCTCTGATCAGCATTGCCTCATTCTGGAGCCAGTTCCAGCAGGGCCTGGCCGCCAGTGAGCGTGTGTTTGCGCTGATTGATGCCGAACCGCGCGTTATTCAGACGGCACATGAGCCAGTGCCTGAGCTTCGGGGAGAGATTCGCTTTGAACAACTGGATTTTCACTACCGTGCTGGTGAGCCGATCCTGAAGCAGTTTTCGTTGGATATTCCTGCTGGTCAGAAGATTGCGATTGTTGGTCACACGGGTGCCGGGAAGTCGAGTCTGATCCGGCTGATCATGCGTTTCTACGAATTTCAAGCTGGCCGGTTGCTCATCGATGGACGTGATATGCGCCAGATCGATCTCTCACAGTATCGCCGCCAGCTTGGTCTGGTGCCGCAGTCGCCGTTTCTCTTCTCTGGCACGGTCGCCGAAAATATCTGTTATGGTCGTCCCGATGCCACGCTTGAGCAGGTGGAACAGGCCGCCCGCAGTATTGGTGATGGCGAATGGCTGGATGGCTTGCCCCGCGGCCTCGATACGGATGTGGGTGAACGCGGCGGCCAGCTCTCGCTGGGCCAGCGCCAGTTGGTTGCACTCGCCCGTGTGATTTTGCAAAACCCGGCAATCTTCTTGCTGGACGAGGCGACTGCCAGCATTGACCCCTTTACGGAGTCGCAGATTCAGACCAGCCTGGATATGATTATGCAGGGCCGCACAAGCATCATCATTGCCCATCGTCTTTCGACCGTCAGATCGGTGGATCGCATTATTGTGATGCGGCAGGGGCGAATCATTGAAGAAGGTACACATCAAGAACTGCTCAGCCAAAAAGGCCACTATGCGGAGCTGTTTGAAACGTACTTTCGGCACCAGTCGCTAGAGTATATTGAACAGGTAGGGATGTATTCGTAGTGATACCAAGAAGCGTTGAAGCGTAAACGGTTAATGGATAATTGGGGCACGGGTCGCCGTTTTTCCCGAGGCTGAGAATAGCAGCACTGCCAATATTTCCTCAAAGATCAACGCAGCGGCACAGAGCCGCGCCTACGATCTCGCACCCGGTGCGGTCTACGCTCCCGGCCCGGTGCGGTCGTCCGACCGCCGTGCGGCTGCAAGCCGCACCTACGTCTGCGTGTGGTCGTCCGACCGCCGTGCGGCTGCAAGCCGCAGGGTCGCAGCATGGCTGCGACCCTACACAGAAAGAAAACGGTTGCGTTGTTGTCTGGATTATTCGCAGACGGTTAGGCCTTCGGTCCAGCTGCCTTCACATTGTCTGGCACATCAAATTTCTTGAAGTTCTCGTTGAACAGTCGCGCCAACTCATGCGCACTGGCATCATACTTGGCCGGATCGGCCCAGGACTCGCGAGAGCGCATAATCTCGTCTGGCACACCCTCAATATGCTTCGGCACATGCAGACCAAAGACCGGGTCTTCTACTGTCTCGGCATCGCTTAAGGCACCCGATAGCGCTGCTGTTACCATTGCACGGGTATAGCGCAGTTTGATGCGGTCGGCTTCACCAGCACGGCCACCAGCCCAGCCGGTGTTAAGCAGATAAACCGTAGAGCCATATGCTTTCAGTTTCTCACCCAGCATATTGGCATAGACCGATGGATTGAGTGGCAAGAAGGGCGCACCAAAGCAGGCACTGAAGGTTGCCTGTGGTTCGGTCACACCGGCTTCGGTACCGGCCAGTTTGGCGGTATAGCCCGACAGGAAGTGGTACATCGCCTGGTCCGGCGTCAAGCGAGAGATCGGCGGCAACACCCCGAAGGCATCCGCCGCCAGGAAGATCACCGCGTTGGGATGACCAGCGGCTGACTCCGGCACCACATTGTCAATATGGTCCAGCGGATAAGTCACACGCGTATTTTCCGTAACGCCATCCGAATCAAAGTCAATCACGCGGCTGTCGGCATCATATACCACGTTTTCGACCACCGAGCCAAAGCGAATAGCATCCCAGATCTGCGGTTCGGTCTCGCGTGAGAGGCGAATACACTTGGCGTAACAACCACCTTCAAAGTTAAAGACACCATCATCGCTCCAGCCATGCTCGTCATCACCAATCAGGCGGCGGTTGGGGTCAGCCGACAGGGTCGTTTTGCCCGTGCCCGACAGCCCAAAGAAGAGCGCTGAAACGCCATCATCGCCGACGTTGGCCGAGCAGTGCATGGGGAAGACACCCAGTTGTGGCAGCCGGTAGTTGAGCGCGGTAAAGATCGATTTCTTAATCTCTCCGCCATACTCACTGCCCAGAATGACCACCAGGTTCTGCTCAAAGTCCATCGTGACGGCTGTCTTGGTGCGGGTGCCGTCAACTGCTGGGTTTGAGTGGAGCAGTGGGGTACCAATCACGGTCCAATCTGGCTTAAAGGTGGCCAAATCGGCTTCAGGCACACGACGGAACATGGTGCGAGCAAAAAGCGCCTGCCAGGCAAACTCGGTGATGACGCGAACCGATACTTGATACTTCGGATCGGCACACACATAGGCATCTAACACAAAGAGATCCCGCCGTTGCAAGTACGATGACTGACGCGCCCGCAGTCGATCAAAGTAGCGTGGCTCAATTGGTACATTGGTTTTGCCCCAGGCAACCTGCTTGTTGCTCTCACCATCGGGGTTTTGCACCACAAACTTATCGTTGGGTGAACGACCAGTGCGATCACCAGTCATCACAATCAGGCCACCATTGCTGGCCATGACACCTTCTCCCCGAACCAGAGCCTCTTCTACCAGGCGTACCACTGGGAGATTGCGATACACCTTGCCGACGTTAATCAGTCCCAAATCTTTCAAGTGCTGGTGTACATTTTCCATAGTAAAGCCTCCTCTGTGCATTTTTTGACAAATGCAATCTTATTCCATCGTCGTCGATTTCCATTGTGTACCTAACAGTGTACCCAATATGTATTTAGATGTAGCTACGACCCATCAAACGACGAAGCTGCTGTCGGCGTTCGGCATGCACAGTACGAGCGAGCAAGCCAGCCACAAACAATAGCAATAGTCGTACTGGTGAAAAACGTGGTTGAACCAGCGTGTGTAGGGCTGATGGGTCCCGCAGTGGCAGAGGTGATGTATCCGTCATCCGTAACTTAATGCACCCATGCCACTCCATCTCTACCCAGAACAGATCCGGCATACTGCGTTGAAAGACATAGTAGACCGGATTGTAGGCATACAGATAATCGAACAGTTCGCCAAATGGCTCTTCTGGCTCTTTGGGGTGCAGCACCAGGGTATCGTCAATCAGGTTGACATACCAGCGGTGAAATGACCAGTGGAACAAACGTTCAGCGATTTCGCTGGGGGATCCAATATAACCAGACTGTCCTACCCGCATCAATTCTTCGACAAACTGAGGCGGGTCATCCATATGCTCAAGAATATGTGAACAGATAATATAGGCAAATGCGTCGGTCCGAAATGGCAGATGATGCGCATCAGCAACGACCAATGGACGGTCGATAACCAGGCTACCCCCGCGCTCCGTATTATCGCTGATAAATCGATCAAGCAGCACATCCGAACGTGGATGAGGATTATCGCCGCTACCTATTTCGAGAACCAGACCGCTCTTTGGCGGTCGAATATGTTGCTGCATCTTTGCTAGACCTAATGCAAATCGTGCCCACTCAGGCTATCACTCAAAATATCGATGTGCTCCAGCGCCGAGCCAGTGCCAATCGCCACACAATGCGCCGGCTGATCCGCCACATAACAAGGCACACCCGTGACCTCCGTCAGCAATTCATTCGCACGACGGAGCATTGAGCCACCACCGGTCATCACCATGCCCTTATCGATAATATCACTGGAAAGTTCAGGTGGGGTTTCCGCCAAGACATCGCGCACAGCGGTGATAATAGCTTCCAGTGGTTCTTGAATGGACTCGGTGATCTCATTTGAATCCACTTCAATAATGCGCGGCAAACCAGCGACTTGATCTCGCCCACGGACCTGCATAGTCAAAGGGCGGTCCATCATCATCGCCGAACCAATTTCAATCTTCACACTTTCAGCCGTGCGCTCACCAATGATCATGCTATACTTGCGCTTGATAAAATTGGCAATTGCCTCATCAAATTTGTTGCCACCCACACGAACCGATGTACTGACCACAATATCGTTGAGCGAAATCACGGCCACCTCGGTCGTGCCACCACCGATATCGATAATCATATTGCCCGAAGGTTGTGCTACCGGGATATTTGCCCCAATCGCGGCTGCCAGCGGTTCACGAATCAGCCAGGCATTCTGTGCACCAGCCGCCTGCGCGGCATCACGCACCGCCCGCATCTCAACACTGGTCACCCCGGCTGGAATACAGATCATCACATCTGGCTTGCTCATCCGTAACGAGCCACCAGCACGACGAATAAAATACTTCAGCATCGCCTCGGTGACCTGGTAATCGGCAATCACGCCATTGCGCATCGGGCGAATCACCTCGATGCTCTCTGGCTCACGCCCCAGCATCGCCAGTGCTTCCGCCCCCACTGCACGGATACGCCCATCACGGGTAGATAGGGCCACCACTGATGGTTCGGCGGCAACAATCCCTTTGCCTTTGACATAGACAAGAACATTGGCCGTACCAAGATCAATGCCTATTTTTCGCGCCATAGTAACGAGAACCTCATCTTAATCGATACCACCACAAACGGTGGATAAACAAGAACGTTGTGATATCAGGAACGATGCCCTAACGACTATGCCGTTTCAACTGCGAGACTCGCAGGCGTGTCAGGGCCAGCCGTAGTTCCGACTCAGCCGCAATAACATCTTCCTGGCTCACATCCGATTGGCGCAACACTTCTTCGGCGCGTACCCGTGCCTCTTCCGCTCGCTGTTCATCAATATCGTCGGCTCGTTCAACCGTATCCGATAGAATGGTAATACGGTCGGGCAGCACTTCCATAAAACCGCCCGCGATAGCGTATGCATTACGCTCGCCACCCTTGATGATATCAAGCTCGCCAATATCGAGGATCGTGAGTAAGGGTGTATGTTTAGGCAAAATGCCCACCCGACCATCTTTTGTAGGAGCATTCAGTTGATCAATCTCATCTATCAGGACGACCTGTTCAGCCGTCACAATTTCCAGTTTGATGGTCATGGTTTTTCCTCTTGATGATGCATCCTTGTTGCACCCATATAGCAGAGATTGGTCTTATTATACCAAAAAGCCTGACAACATACCAATAGACCAGCAGCGTTGCTCATTTGGATAAGTCAACGCTGCTCTATGCGTTTCTTATTTTTGGCTCGATTCATACTCGCCGATAACTTCATCGAGCGTTCCCTGCATAAAGAAAAACTGCTCAGGGATATGATCCACCTCACCAGCCAGCACACGGGCAAAGCTCTTGACAGTCTCATCAACCGGTACATACTTACCTGGGCGACCGGTAAACTGCTGTGCGACGGTAAATGGCTGGCTAAAGAACCGTTCCACTTTCCGTGCTCGCTGCACGGTCAGTTTATCGTCATCGCTCAATTCTTCCATTCCCAGAATGGCAATGATATCTTGCAAGTCTTTATAGCGTTGCAGGGTGCGCTTCACCTCCTGTGCGACGCGATAATGTTCTTCACCAAGCACAATCGGGTCAAGAATACGGCTGGTTGAACTGAGCGGATCGACCGCCGGATAGATGCCCTTTTCTGAGATGCTGCGTTCCAGCGAGATGGTCGCATCTAGGTGGGCAAACGTTGTTGCTGGCGCCGGGTCGGTATAGTCGTCCGCAGGCACGTAGACCGCCTGCATCGAAGTGATGGAACCACGCTGGGTTGAGGTAATGCGCTCTTGCAGCTCACCCATCTCAGTCCCTAGCGTCGGCTGATATCCCACCTGCGAGGGCATACGTCCTAGCAGCGATGATACTTCTGCACCAGCCTGCACAAACCGAAAGATGTTGTCGATAAAGAGCAGCACATCACGGCCCTCATCACGGAAATACTCAGCCATTGCCAGAGCCGTCAGCCCCACGCGTAGCCGCGCACCTGGAGGTTCATTCATTTGCCCAAAGACCATCACCGTTTTATCAATAACCGTCGTCTGATCATCGATACGTGACTCGCGCATTTCGTGGATCAGGTCGTTGCCCTCGCGTGAGCGTTCGCCCACACCCGCAAAGACCGAGAAACCCGACTGCTCTTTGGCGATGTTGGCAATCAACTCCTGAATAATCACGGTTTTGCCCACACCGGCACCACCAAAGATACCGGTCTTGCCACCACGGGTAAACGGCGCAATCAGGTCAATCACTTTGATACCGGTCTCAAAAATCTGTGCCTGGGTTTCTTGATCTTCAAAAGAGGGAGCTACACGATGAATCGGCGAACGTCGCTCGGCTTTCACCTCGCCCTGCCCATCAATCGGGTCACCCAGCACATCAAAGACACGACCGAGTGTAGCTGGACCAACGGGTACCGCGATCGGTCGACCAGTATCAATGGCTCGCATCTTTCGCCGTAAACCATCAGTGGTACTCATAGCGACCGCTTTTACTTCACCGTTGCCCAGCTGCTGCTGAATTTCACACACCAGACGACCACCATTATCAAGCGGTATCTCAATCGCATTATAAATCTCTGGTACATGATCTTCTGGAAATTTCACATTGAGCACGACACCAAGAATTTCGGAAACTTCACCTTCTATCTGTGCCATGGTCTATCCTTCTCCATTGCAACTGCTGAGGTTGCAATCTCGGTTATCTCTTGCGTAATATTGCTCTGGCGCAACTTATTATACGTCAGGGTGAGATCGCGTACCAACTCTTTTGAGTTATTGGTGGCATTGCGCATTGCGACCATACGGGCGCTATGCTCACTGGCAATACTCTCCAGAACCGCCTGATACACAATCGACTCAACGATGCGGGGGAGCAATTCATCGAGTACTTCCTTCTGGCTTGGTTCATACGTATAATCCAGGGTAGCCAGGCCCTGATCATGATCGTCAATGTCTTCGATCTCAACCGGTAAGATCCGCCGAATGGTTGGGCGTTGCACCAACGTATTCACAAAATCGGTATAACTGATATAGATTTCCTGATGTTTGCCATCAACAAAGTCTTCGATAGCATTGATCGCAACACCCAGAATATCAGTCAACTTTGGCGGATCGCTGATTTGTGTTTTCTCAGCAATGAGGTTCAGACGTGTACGCCGAGCAAAATCGCGCCCTTTTTTGCCAATCGCATAGACCGCTACTTCATGCCCTTGCTGCTTCTGTTCACGCACAAACACGGCGGTCTGGCGCAAAATATTAGCCACCATACTGCCACACAGTCCCCGGTCAGGCGTAATAAAAATCAGACCAACACTATGAATATCTTCCTCCACCCGAAACAGGTTGGGATTGGTGGTTTTATCGACAACACGCCTCAGCAATTGCTGACAAATGCGCATCATGCGCTCAGAATACGGGCGAGCTGATTCTACATTGCGTTGTGCTCGACGCATACGCGAAGCCGCCACCATTTCCATGGCCCGAGTAATCTGACCGACGTTTTTGGTCGAGCGGATACGGCGGCGAATCTCACGGGTACTCGGCATGGGTCTGCTCCTTTTACGGTTTCAGCAGGGATGCCAACGCCTGCTGATATGCATCAAATGTTCTGCTATCAAAAAGAACAAAACGCACCAGTTCTATTTCTGGGTGCTGTTGCAAATAGGTGATAACGGTTGAAAGTGCAACAGGTGCAGCTTCATCTATAGGGTAGCCATAGGCCCCGGTGCTTAACGACGGGAAAGCCAGCCGGCGAATCCCATGGTACGAAGCCAGTTCCAGGCTGCTGCGATACGCACTGGAAAGCAGTGCCGCATCATTCGCCGGATCGCGTTGATAGATAGGACCGACGGCATGAATGACGTATTGTGCCTTCAAGTTGCCAGCCGTGGTTAAACGAGCTTCACCCGTTGGGCACGGCGCAAGCTGACGGCATGCTTCCAGAAGAGCTGGTCCACCGGCGCGATGAATAGCACCATCAACACCGCCACCACCCATCAACCGGCTATTGGCGGCATTGAACAGGGCATCGACCTCTTGCAGCGTAATATCACCCTGCACCAGTTCCAATACTGCCCCACCAATGGTTCGCTGCATCCCCACGGATCCTATCCTAACCGTATCAGTCAATGCCCACCAGTTGAAGGATCACACACATGCGCATGCCCCCTCCACCGGATGTATCGATCTATCAATCATAGCTGCTGGTTTGCTTAAAGTCTTTAATCGCATTTTCCAGCGCGGTTTTGACCTCTGGTGAAGGAAACTTGCGGTCCAGACGATTATCATACATCATCTTTGCCACATCCGAAGCCACCGTGCGGAGATACTCAAAAAAGTCATCGCGCCACTGGCCCACGTTCTTCACCGAAACATCATCAAGATAGCCATTGGCCGCAGCATAAATCACGGCCACCTGCAACTCAATCGATATTGGGCTGTATGGTGGTTGCTTCAAAATCTCTTGCATCCGTTGACCACGGTCAATCTGGGCCTTGGTGGCTGCATCCAGGTCACTGGCAAACTGGGCAAAAGCGGCGACCGCACGATACTGTGCCAGGTCGATGCGTAGACGACCAGCCACCGCACGCATGGCCCGCGTTTGGGCCGAACCACCCACACGACTCACACTAATACCAACATTGAGTGCGGGCCGTTGACCTGCATTGAACAGGTCTGCTTCCAGGTAAATCTGCCCATCGGTAATCGAAATAACGTTGGTTGGAATAAAAGCCGAAACGTCATTCGCCTGCGTTTCAATCACAGGCAATGCCGTTAGTGAACCATTGCCATTCGCTTCATCCAGACGAGCAGCACGTTCTAAAAGGCGCGAGTGCAGATAAAACACATCACCAGGGTAGGCTTCACGACCCGGTGGTCGGCGTAACAGCAACGAGACCTGACGATAGGCCACGGCATGCTTGGAAAGATCATCATAGACAATCAAGGCATCGCGTACCAATTTGCCGTTCAGCTCAATGCCATTTTCCATAATCTCTTCACCCATTGCACAACCGGCATAGGGTGCAATATATTGCAATGCAGCTGACTCAGAAGCCGAAGCAGCGACTACAATCGTATGATCCATGGCGCCATAGCGTTCCAGCGTTGCAACCACCTGGGCAATCTGTGAACGCCGCTGCCCAATGGCAACATAGATGCAGACGAGGTCCTGACCCTTCTGATTGATGATCGTATCAACCGCAACAGTCGTTTTACCAGTCTGACGGTCACCAATGATAAGCTCACGCTGACCTCGACCAATCGGAATCATCGCATCAATGGCAACAATACCGGTCTGAACCGGCGTATCCACTGACTTACGGATAATCACCCCCGGCGCAATGCGCTCAATCACGCGGGCTTTCCCCGTATTGATCGAGCCTTTGCCATCTATCGCTTGCCCTAGCGCATTTACCACACGACCAATCAGCTCTTTCCCGACCGGTACTTCAATGATCTTACCGGTTGAAACTACCTGATCGCCCTCTTCAATGCTCAGGTAGTCACCCAGAATGATCACACCAACATTATCTTTTTCCAGGTTAATGGCAATCCCATATACGGGTTCAGCACGGCCCTCTTTGATTGGGAACTCCAGCAGTTCTGAAGCCATGACCTGTTCGAGGCCCTCAACACGGGCAACGCCATCACCAACAGTCACTACCGTGCCAACATTGACTGCGCGAGGCTGCAAATCAACGCCGCTGATAATGCCTTCTTTCAACCGCGAAAGTAATTCATCTACCGCCGTTGCCATAACACACTCCCTCTCACACACCATGAGAAGACAGCCAGAGGTTGGTATTCGCTCAACGTCATCTTGAAGCAAGCAACCCAGGGCTGTCTGAACGATCTTGTTACTGTCCCAACATATTTTGCTGAATCGTATTCAGGCGAGCCCGCAGACTACGATCAATCACCTGATCGCCAATCCGAATAATCAGGCCACCTATCAGGGTTTCATCCGTCTTAAAGCGGAAACTCAGCGGCGTTGGGTACTGCTGTTCAAGTTGATGTACAATCTGTATCTGTTGCTCTTCCGTCAAAGCCACAGCACTGATCACTTCAGCCGGTAAAGCAACCTGGTCACCCGTAGCGATCATCGTCTCCAGTGCCTGCATAATGTCTGGCAGTTGCTCCAGAGCCCCTTCATTCGCCAGGGCCAACAGGAAATTCCGTACTTCCGTCATTGTGCCGCGTGTTGGTAAAGCTGCTTTAATCTGCTTTTGCACATCCGGCGCATTGCTCGCGACACCCTCCAGTTTGGGCGCCGCACCTCGCAACTGCTCCATCGCCGTACCAAAAATCGCCTCGAAGAACGCACGTGCAAATGTCTGCGCATCAGGTGTTGTCACGGTTTTCTCTCTACAAACTTATTTGATGATATACCCACCAGAACTCTGCCTGGCGCCAGAAGTGGCTTCACCCTGGCGCTCAGTTTTGCCGTGCCAGATCCGCCAGGACGGAGTCTATCAGCTTCTCATGGCCCTGCGTTTGCATCTCCGATTGGAGCACCTGACGCGTTGCCAGCACCACCAGTTCGGTCAGCTGACTCTTGGCATCACGCATCATCTGGTCATGCTCACGTTCGGCCTGCACACGTGCCTCAGCTCGAATGCGCTCCGCATCCTGACGTGCTTGCGTCACGATCTCGGCTTCCTGTGCTTTTGCGCGTTGCTGTGCCTGAGCCAGTATACCGGCAGCCTCTTGTTTGGCTTCTGCCATTCTCGTGTCATAATCCTGTTTGGCGCGTGCCAACTGCTGCTTCACCTGGTCCGATTCTTTGATACTTGATTCAATCCGTTCCGTCCGCTCTCTCAACATATTCGTGATCGGCTTATACAGCAGTGAATACAACACAGCTACCAGGATGCCGAAGTTAATCAGTTGAAAGAGGAGCAGCGGAAAGTTTAATCCCAGTTTTTCCATACAACCAATCCTCTCATCGGTAACCGGTTCGGGTTATAACACCTGGAAGCCGATCAAGAACGCAATCACCAGACCAAAGATTGCCAATGCTTCTGTAAAGGCAATACCAATAAACATATTTGTAACGATAGTCCCCTGTGCCTCAGGGTTGCGACCAATAGCCTGCAGTGCGCCCGATACAATAATCCCAATACCGATACCCGGACCAATCGCAGCCAGACCAATGGCCAGCGCAGTCGCAATCAGACGAAAACCTAAATCCGTCATGCTGTCTCAACCTCCATGAAAAACTGAGCTATTCCTTGCACCTCTGCATCAGCACCCTACGCTCATGCCAGCGATGCACATCAATTCCCACTATCGTTTGTGTATGTTCTTTCGTAATCAATGATGACCATCATCATGTGATGTTACCGCAATGGAAATGAACGCCATCGTGAGCACGGCGAACACAAACGCCTGGATAAAGCTCACAAAGACTTCAAACCCATAGAAGGGGATGGACAACCCAAAGGGCACCAAAAAGATCATCACAACCAGTAAGACTTCACCCGCAAAGATGTTGCCAAAAAGACGAAACATAAACGCTGGAATACGAGCAATCTCACTGACAAGCTCAAGGATACCGACAAAAAATGGAATTGGCCCGCTAAAGTTAAAAAACTTTTTCAGATACCCAGGGCCAAGCGCCGAAAAACCAAAATACTCGATCATAACCACCGAAATCAACGAAAGTGCCAGTGTCATATTGAGGTCGGCACTCGGTGACCGAAACAGGGGTACCAACGACTCACCAGGGTCACAGCCAATATATGGCGAATAATCGCTCTCTCCAGCAGCAGCCAGGGCCGGCGATACTGAACTGAGTGGACCTGCCATGGCCAGTGATCCGTGCTGTTCGCCCTCTTCTGCGTGGGAGCGGCACAACCCAATCGAACCAAAGCCAGGTAGTAGGCCAAACAGGTTCGCAAAAATCACAAACAGGAAGATAGTCCCCAGCACCGGAAACGCTCTGCGTGCATACGTCGCATTGATGCCCTGAAACAGCTTTACCAATGCTTCGATAATCATTTCTACCACATTTTGCAACCCGCGTGGCACCAGTTGTAACTTACTGGCGGCCATAAACGCCATCACAATCAGAAAGATATCGACTATAATGGTCACCAGAACCGCATTGGTGAAGGGAATACCCTCGGTAATGAAGAAGAGCGGTTCAGCCGCAACAGAGACGTGGAGAGAAATATTGGGGAAGAGAATACGACTACCAATCGCCAGGATAAGACCACCAACAATCAGACCAATGGTTCTAGCAGACAATGTGAATCCTCCCGGGCAAAGACCTTACGAACAGTAGCAACATGCTTTTTGTTAAGTTATTCACAAATGATGTTCAAGCAAAGCAGAGTATAGCATAGGTATGCTGGTATTGCAAGTCGGGGTAACTGTGTGTTCAATTGACCCCGAAACCGTCTTTACAATGCTCTATTGTATATTAATATTATTTGTACACGCACAGAATCACCGCTCCCGCAGCACGTCTTGTAGCTCTCGGATGGCACGTTTGGTGTTGACCCAGACGGCGCCGATTTTTGAACTGGCAACTTTTTTATTGAAAACCAGCACTAATAGAAATCGCTGGGCAATATCAAAACAATACACATCATAATTCACTCCCTCATGAATGTACAGTGTGGTTGCATCGGTTTCACCCAACTGTCGCGCTACTTCACCTGCGGTCGAGAAACTCGTCGAAAGGAGCGGCAGCAAAATAATCGTCGGCAAATTTTCGGTGGTGCCGACCTCGACCAAAACCATGCCAGCGCGATCGGTCAGCAAGATACACTGTGGCCCAAGCTCTTGCGATAACTGACTCATCACGCTCCGAATCGGTGAGAGCTTATCTGCATTAACTACCAGCGTGCCACCATGCAAACCGTGTATATCGATAGTCTCGGCAGTGGGCTGCTGGTGCGAACGATCGGTGTGGCTTGGTGGACGGCTCCGTGCGCGGCTAGTCAGGCGTGAACGATACGATGAGCGATTGCCTGCCGATGATCGTGCTTCGGGTTTTGGTTCGGGCTCCGGTTCGGGCTCCGGTTCGGGCTCCGGTTCGGGCTCCGGTTCGGGCTCCCGTACTCGTGGTTCTTCCACCAGTGCTTCATGAATTACACCGAGCAAGGTCTCCAGAGAAACCGCGCCTTGCAAAAACCGAAAATGTCCGCCCCGTTCCGCTTCTTGCTGGATTGCCGCATCTGGCGACTGACTCCAGATAATCACCCGCGTCGGTAGATCAAAATTGACCAGAATCTCGGCAAGATCCTGACCATTCATATCGGGCAAATTCATATCGGCAATGAGTACATCTGGCGGTGACTCACGAACATCCCAGAGTGCATCATTGGCATTTTCCAGCAGTTTCACCTCAATGGTTTGTTCCAGTTGTTCCGGTAATGTCCGCAGGACATCATTTGTACCAGCAATTGCTAAGACTCGGTAGGACATGGAAATCTCTCGCTTTTTGCATTTCTTTCGCTCTGCAACCGAAGAACCCGTTCATTGCTTTCACGCATTGAGCATATTGCTCATGGTATGCGCATATTATGCGACGACCTCAACCGCCGTTTGCGGTAACCAGAAGGGCGAATTGTCTGCTTGCACCAGTTCAACCGCCGGAGTACGAATACCCGAAGGCAAACGACGCGGTACAGATGACACTGAACGTACCTGAGCTACCTGTCCCAGGTGTTCGGTATCAAGCAACCGTACCATCACTCCGGGCTGCATAACCGTTTCAGGCGGTTGGAGTTGTCCACTCGAACCACGTGCCATTGGGATGATCAAACGAGGACGGTGACCAGGTTGTTGCAATCGGGTCGTCCCATCAATCACCACTTCTTGACCATCGTGGCGGCTCAGCAGCTCAAACACCGGCCGCGACATCGGCCGCACACCAAAACCGTCTGTAACCATCAGCGTCAGCCCCGGATCACGCTGGTTGTTTGGATGCGGCAGATTCCACGAGCCAACACCCGTTTGCCATGCATCCATCTGTTTCCAACCAAGCCATCTGCGGAACTCTCGCTCATCGATACTCCCCACAATCACCCCGCGTACCTGTGCCTCAACGGCTTTCTGCAACGCTTCGGCAGTAATAGAGGCACCCCCTATTAAAATGGCAAAAGCACTACGAATATCAATCTGGGCGGCCTGGACTTCTTCTTCCGGGTCAATCACCATTAGCCGCAAGACCCCCCCGCGCTCGCTTCCAACTCCTACTACACCATAAATCTGCGCTGCTGGGGTCTCAATAATCACACTGCGATAGGGCTGAACTTCCATGACCACCCCACGCAATGCAGCAACCAGTTCGGTTGTCACCGGGTCGGGCACAATCGTTACGTAACCGGTACCGGGATCAACCGCTGCAACCACCCCTTTGACGGGCGACATACACCGCCGCCAGCCTTGCTGTGCCAGTGGATGGTAGGTGTCTACATTATCACCTACCTCATATGCCATAGCCGCTGGCACCTCGGATGGTGCAATACTGAGACTCTGGGCAACATTGATAATCGAGGGATCCGATGGAACAAACATGCGTGCAATGGTATCTTCGGGTTCCACCCGTGTTCCTACCCGCACCAGAATATCGCCTGGATAAGGCAATTGCCGTTCAACCCGAGCAACTGTATTAGCAACAACTGGTGGTATTCCTTCAGGATTATACAGCGACATAACGAAACGTCCCATCGTTTTGTGTTTTTGCCCATACCTATGCCTCATTATAGCACAAACTCTGGGCTTTAGCTACGGCGAACAAACGCCCGGTGCTCACGCTACCCATGCGCACATCAATTATTATACCATCAGAATGCAAGGCTGTAGTAAAGATCTTCGATCTGTTTTCCTACCACATCCGCCGCAAAACGTTGTCGAGCCATCAGCTGTGCGTTCTGCCCCAGTCGCTTACGTTCTTCTGGGTTCTGTAACAAGCACCAGAGATGCTGTGCCAGTTGTGCCGGGGTGTGTCCTAAACGACCAGTTTCACCATCAATCACAACTTCTGGGGTCCCTCCGGTCGGCATTGCAACAATTGGTACGCCCAGGCTACTCGCTTCCAGCAGCACCCGGCTCAACGGCTCCCCCCACCCCGATGGAAAGAGCAGCACAGCACATCGTGCAAGGAAACGCAACACATCATCATGGTCAACCCAATTCAGAAATGCCAGACGCAGATCCAGACCTTTGCCCACTAGACGTTCAAGTTCGGCACGCAGCCACAGTTGCAATGAACCATTCCCAATAATGACCAGATTCCGTACTGGTAATTCAGGTGTCCGTCCCGCTGCAATCTCTTGCTGATGACGATCAGCCAGTGCTGCCAGGGTCGGTACCAGCAAATCAGCCCCTTTATTCTTTTCCAGTTTGCCCACGTAAAGCAAAAAGGGTCCTTCTGGCAGATGTGTTGGCGGAGTGACGGCAATCTGTTGTACCAGCGCTCTGTCAACCATATTCGGTAGCACGGTTATTGGCGTCTGAGGAAGAACCGAGACAAGACGCGTCGCAATATACTGGCTCACCGCAAGGACCATCGTCGCCTGTGCCAGCCACAGCTGGCGCCGTTGCAGATGCGCCAGCATCCACGGCACTGCCAGACATGCCAGACTCCCTTGCAACGGCCCCAATCGGCCTGGTAAATCGGTGCAGAGTGCCGCCCACCTGCGCCCCGCACGCTGCTCATACGGTAGCTGATTGCCATGCAACCCCGTAGCAAAATAGTCCCACGGCCAATGATCACGCACCGTCACCACGACCGGCACCCCCAACCGTTGCCCAGCCATCACCGCTGCTGGCGCCGTCTGCACATGCTGTGCATGGATCAAGAGCCGATGTCCCTGGGCCTGGGCCTGCCGACCCTGCTCAAGCAACACCGCTGCGAGCGGTTGCCAGAGCCGCTCATGACGATAGTAGTTCTGGATGATGGGCCATGATGGAGCACGGTACCCATACCGCAGCGTCGGCACAGCGCCACTCGTATCAGCGACCAGTCCTTCTGCCCTACGCTGCCGTACCTGATATGGCACCAGCGCAGTTACCCGATGACCCCGTTCAATCAAGGCCCGTGCCAGTGTATAAGCGCTCCAGGCCGCCCCACCCACATGGCCCGGTGGAAATACATCGCTCGGCAGCAAAACATCCATTGCTCAGCTCTCTGGCGGAAAGACCACCGTCCCTGCTGCCAGGGTGGCACCGGCCGGCACAACCACGCCCGAACCAAGCACAACACCCCGTTGCCGTTGCTGTTCACGCTGCAACAGACCAGGAGCATGCGCTATCGGAATTATATCGTCGAAAACCCGTGCATGCATATGAGCAGCCGTACCAGTACTTGCCTGCTGATCGAGGAAACTGTACTCGATCACACTGTTACCCCCCACACTTACCCCAGCTCGCAACACGGAATGCTGCAACGTACAGTTCATCCCCAGGGTCACCCCGCGTTCCAACACACCCTGGTTAATACGACAACCGGCGCCAATCACCACATCATCACCAATAAAACAGGGGCCTTGAATCGTACAGTTCGGGCCAATCTGGGCTCGGCCAATCTGGACTGGGCCATGTATGGTCAAGTCTTGACCTACTGTTTGCGCCCGAACTTCCGCTGTATCTGACGTAATATCACGGGCCAGCAGAAACATGGTGGCAATCAGTGCCTCCCACGGTGTTCCCACCGGTACCCAGTTGCCCTGACAGATATGATAGGCAAATGGATGCCGCGATGCGACCAGCGCAATCAAATCGGTTAACTCATACTCACCCCGTGGCGATGGTTGTATCTGGCGCAACAGCGGGAACACGTCGCTATCGAAGTGAAAGATGCCCGGATTTGCCAGCGACCCCGGTGGAGCTTGTGCTGGCTTTTCGATGATGCGTACCACATGCTGATCGATCACTTCAAGGATACCAAACGCCGAGGGCGCATCAACCGGCAGTGCTGCCATGGCATACCGTTGTTGACAGACCTGTACCAGGTCTACGCGACTGATCAAATTATCGCCATAGAGCAGCAGAAAGGGTTCATCCAGCCCACCCGCATCGGCAACTGCCAGGAGCGCCCCGGCGGTGCCTTTCATGCCCTGCTGGTGAACATACTGTAACGCCATGCCGCGATACTGCGTACCCAGACTCTGCCGAATATCATCGGCACGATAGCCGACAACCAGCGTTACCTGATCAACCAGACCCACCATCTCATCCAGGATATAGCCCAGCAACGGGTGCTCTATCAATGGGATAAGCGGTTTTGGTGTATGCAATGTTAAGGGACGGGTACGCCGCGACTCACCCGCCGCCAGCACAACCGCATGCCGTGTACGCCATGGCCGATGATCAGCCTGCATCCGTAAGGGTTCGATAGAGCAATGCCCCTTTTTTCCAGGTCGTCGTTTCCAACACCCAACACGTGCGATTATACCATTTTTCGGCGAACCTGCCATGCGGCATCATAGTATCGTTTATCTCGTGCTAATAATCCATATAAGTGGTAATAAACATACATTTATCCGCTTTAGTGTATTTTAGTTTAACTATAACTTTCATTTGTGCTAGTACAGGTTGCTGTTTTTGGTGGGGGTCGCGGCGTGCTGCGACTTTACGCGGAGCACGTCGTCCTTTCTCAAGGTGAGTAGAACACAAAACCGTCTGGTCATACG
>JAAURD010000350.1 GCA_012034075.1 Chloroflexaceae bacterium
AATGGCGCATTTTCTGCCATTGGGAACAAATGAATGTATTCATACGACCTCCCAACTCATGAAAAGAGAACACGAGCGGGATGGTTGGTAGCATACCATCCTGGGAGACCTTTGGCAAAAACGCAGGCGAGCATTGCTCGTATGCGAACGCGACCAATTATTTTGGGGACGGGATAACGGGAGATGACGGCGATAATGGGTCGGGTTGGCTGGCCGGAAAACGCGACCAATTGTTGGGCGGATGGTCGTACCTGAGACGGGGAAAAGAATTGGCCCTGCCCTCTTTTACAAATGCAAGTGCCTGGTGCTTGCTTGCTCTCTTGAACTGTGCTACAATAGATATCTGATGGCGACGTAGCCAAGTGGTAAGGCAGCGGTCTGCAAAACCGCCATGCGCGGGTTCAAATCCCGCCGTCGCCTCCATCAAAAGACATTCGGTCAACAATGCGCATTTTGATCACCGGTGGCGCCGGTTTTATCGGTAGCAACCTCGCCCAGCGTTTGCTTACGCGTGGGCATACGATCACGATTTACGACAACCTATCGCGTCCAGGGAGTGCGCACAACCTGAGTTGGTTACGTCAGGTCGCCGCAACCCTGGAGAACCCCTTTGTGCTGATTGAAGGGGAGCTTCAAGATGCTGAGCGACTGATGCTGACTGCCCGTGATACCGATGCCATTATTCACCTGGCTGGTCAGGTAGCGGTCACCCATTCAGTGCGCAACCCCCGCGACGATTTTATGAGCAATGCGCTGGGCACCTTTAATGTGTTAGAGGCGGCTCGCCTTGCGCCCACCAACCCCATCGTAATCTATGCCTCCACCAACAAAGTCTATGGCGGCATGGAACATCTGGCCGTAACTGAAGAGCCAACGCGCTATACCTACCGTGATTTGCCAATGGGTATTGATGAATCGCAACCGCTCGATTTTCACTCGCCCTATGGTTGTTCCAAAGGGGTGGGTGACCAGTATACCCGCGATTACCATCGGATTTATGGGCTGCGCACGGTCGTTTTTCGCCAGAGCTGTTGTTATGGCCCGCGTCAATTTGGCGTCGAGGACCAGGGCTGGGTCGCCCATTTTGTAATTGCGGCACAAATGGGCAGAAAGATTACGATTTATGGTGATGGCAAGCAGGTGCGCGATTTGCTGTATATTGATGATCTGCTGGATGCGTATGAACTAGCGCTAGAGCGGATTGATATTGCCGCCGGTCAGATTTACAATATCGGCGGCGGAGCAGCTCATGCGCTTTCGATCTGGGTCGAATTTGAGCCGTTGTTGAGTCGTCTGGCAGGCCATCGGATTGTGCCCAATCAGTATGGCGACTGGCGCCCTGGCGATCAGCCGGTGTTTATCAGTGATATTGGTAAGGCCGGGCGTGAGCTTGGTTGGCTGCCCAAGGTTGACCCGGTAACGGGCATTGAACGACTCTGGTCATGGGTGCATGCGCATCGTTCGCTGTTTGAGGGGCATTGATGCGACTGCTGATGACACTGACGTATTATCGTCCGTACACCAGTGGGCTGACGATTTATGTGCAACGTCTGGCGACAGCACTGGCTCGCCGGGGGCACACCGTGACTATTCTGACCTCGCAGTATGACCCCAGCCTGCCAACCAATGAAGTGATCGACGGGGTGCGGGTTGTGCGTGCGCCAGTAGCAGCACGGGTAAGCAAGGGCGTGTTGATGCCCAGCTTTGGCTGGCTTGCCACCGCCCTGGCCTTGCATCACGATGGCATGAGCCTGCATTTGCCGCAGTTTGATGCCAGTGGTCTGGCACTACGAGGACGGATGTTGCGCCAGCCGGTCGTGCTGACCTATCACTGCGATCTGCTCCTGCCACCTGGCATCATCAATCGCGCCGCCAATGCAGCAGTGCAGAGCAGTAATCTGCTGGCTGGGTCGCTGGCGACAGCGATTGTGGCGTATACACAGGACTATGCTGAGCATTCGCCCTATCTTTCCCGTTTTCGCTCGAAAATTCGGGTGATCCCCCCACCGGTTGAGGTTGCCCCGCTGACACCCGATGCAGTGAGCATGTTTCGCCAACGCTGGAAGATTGAGGGACCGGTGATTGGCATGGCCGCACGCTTGGCAGCCGAGAAGGGCGTTGACGTTTTATTGCAGGCCCTGCCCGAGGTGTTGCGGCACTATCCCAATGCACGGGTGTTGTATGCTGGGCAGCATGAGCACGTGCTGGGCGAAGAGGCGTATGCCCAGCGCTTGGCGCCGCTGTTCCAGCAATACCGCGAACACTGGACTTTTCTGGGCACGCTGGATCGGGATGATATTGCGGCTTTTTTTGCTAATTGCGATGTGCTGGTGGTACCGAGCCTGAACTCGACCGAGTCGTTTGGTCTGGTACAGGTAGAGGCGATGTTGTGTGGTACCCCGTGTATCGCCAGTGCGCTGCCGGGGGTGCGTCAGCCGGTGCTGCAAACGGGTATGGGGCAGGTGGTGCCGATTGGTGATAGCGCAGCCCTGGCCGCAGCGATTGTGGAGATTGTGGGCAATCGACCGCGTTATGTCCGCCCCCGCGAGGAGATTGCGACGCGATTTAACACCGAGCAAACCGCGCAGCAGTATGAGCAGTTGTTTATGGAATTGCGAGCAACGCATGGACCAACCAGTTGATTTTTTGCGCCCACACCTGCTGACTCTGCCGATCCACCGGGCGATGCTACGGGCGGTTGAGGCGCGGCTGTTTGCCGAACTGGCGCCCGATTTGCCCGAACCGATTATCGATATTGGTAGCGGTGACGGAACGTTTGTTCAGATTGCCCTGCCGGGCCGCAAGATTGTGGGGATTGACCCCGATATACAGGCCACATGCGAGGCAGCAGACCTGGGCGTGTATGCCGGACTGAGCGTGGTCAGTGGCGATGCACTGCCATTTGCGAGCAACCAGTTTGCCAGTGCTATCAGCAATTGTGTGCTTGAGCATGTGCTACCGCTGGATGCAACGCTGGCTGAAGTGGCACGGGTGCTGCAACCGGGCGGGCTGTTTGTAGCTTCGGTGGTGGCTCACCGTTTTGCTCAAGACCTGCTAGGGAGCACCTTGTTGCGGGCAGTGGGCCTGGATGGTCGTCGATATGGTGACTGGTTTAACCACATCTCGCAGCATCATAACACGCTCACGCCGGACGGATGGCAGGAGCGCTTTGCGCATGCTGGCCTTGAAGTGTTGCACTGGCGCCCATACTTCAGTGCCTGGGCGCTCAAAATCTTCGATGTGAGCCACTACTATGGTGCTCCTTCGCTCATCACACGGCGGCTGACTGGGCGCTGGCTGATTTGCCCACCGTTGACGCCGAACTTGCTATGGGAACCGTTGCTACGGCGCATCTATGAGGCTGCGACCGGGCGATGATGGGCCGTACTACTTTTTTGTGTGCCGCAAACCCCAGCCATAGTTTCTCTCTGCCAGGACCTGGTATCTCCCGATGAG
>JAAURD010000086.1 GCA_012034075.1 Chloroflexaceae bacterium
CACGTTGCTAGGCAACCCCCGACGCGGACGCCATGGCGCGCGGCGAGGACCTCCACCGCCTCGATCAGATCGGCCATGGCTGCAATGGTTGCTGGGGCGGTGTTGGGCAATGCTGCTCGTTCGAGATGCATGCCATGGCTGTTGGCACGCTCTACCGCTTCAACATCCAATTCATACAGCAGCTCGACATTATCGTAGATAGCGCCTAGCGCGACAACCAGAACATCCTGTACACCTTGCGCATTTCCGCTATCAATCAGCTGCAACAGGTCTGGCTCGAGCCACTGGCCCGGCCCCATGGCACTATGAAAGCCAATATGCCATAATGCTAAGCCTACCTGGGCGGTTATCGCACTGGCTGTTTCGGTCATTTGCTGGCGATAGCCTTCCTCGGATTTACGCGCACTCTCGGCGACACTATGCGCACAGAAGATAGCTTGCACGCGGTCGCGTCGTTCAGCCGGAAAGCGTGCTAAGGCTGCCTGGGTATGCTCAGACAGGGTTTGCAGCAAGCCTGGTGCCATATGCCAGTGCTCGACCATAACAATCTGCAACGCGCCCTCGTTCTGCTCGATTGCCTGCCGCAACGCTTTATCGTAATCGCGGAGCGCCATCATTGAACCGTGCGAGGACAATGGCAAAGCAATTATCGTCTGTATGCCGGTCTGGGCCAGTTGGTCTACCTGCTGACCAATCGACGGCGTCCAGTGGCGTGCGCCGAGCGTGACGCGGTAGCGCGTAGCATCGCGATGCTGCAACTCAGCCGTCAGCGCCGCGGCTATCTTCGCTGGTAACGGATCGACAATCCCATCGGGCCAGATGCGCTGAAACCGCTGGCGCAAAACGTCACTTCTTCCGGTGCGGGGGTATGCCCCCCGTAGTGCATCTTTAAATACGTTTCAACATCATCGATATGTGTTGGTTCTCCATACTCCATCAGCAATACGCCAATCGGTTTTGGTACGGTATGCGTACTCATTGCTTCGTGCAACCTCCGTTGTTGTTCGCTCAGTATCTTGCTGTGTATAGTACCATAACCGTTGGAAGCGTTGAAGCGCAAAGCACAAAGCGCAAAGCGATCTGAGTGCCCATTGCGCTGCAACGCTGCAACGCTTGCAAGCCGCACCTCCTTTGACAATGATACCCGATACGTATCCCTTATCCATTGTCCATTGATACCCGATACTTGCAGACATCTCGGAGCTATGCTACCATGCCTCACAGAACCGGTGTTTTTCCCTCGGTTCGCGAGGACACCTATCAGAAGGAGGCCATGTGTCAGAGACGGTCAACCCGGCAATGTTTCGGGCCTATGATATTCGCGGTCTGGTTGATGTTGATTTGACCGATACCAATCTGCTCCTGCTCGGTCGTGTGGCAGGCCAACTCTTCCGCGAACATCATGGTCAGCGTGTGGTCGTTGGGCGTGATGCCCGCCTCAGCTCACCCCGATTTCAGGCGGCCTTTATGGATGGCCTGTGTCAGAGTGGGATTGATGTGATTGATATTGGCGAGGTACCGACACCAGTGATGTATTTTGCGCTTGAGCATGTCCAGGCCGATGGTGGCGCAGTCATCTCTGCCAGTCACAACCCACCAGAGTACAACGGCGTTAAGTTGCGCTGGGCCGAACCCCAGTATGGCAGCCAGCCATTTTCTACTGCCGATATTCAAGAAATTGGTCGCCGTGCGCTTGAAAGCGATGCCTTGCCCGTTCATCACACCGAGCAACGCGGGACACTGACGCAGTTTGATGTACGTGATGCTTATGTCGATTATGTCACGTCATTGCTGCCACTGACAACGTCGCAGTCTGGGGTGTGGTTGCGGAGTGGCGGGCGTCGGCCACGGGTGGTGCTCGATGGCGGCAACGGCGTGGCCGGGCCGATGGGCATGCGGGTGCTTGAGGCGGTCGGGGCCGAGGTTATTCCGCTGTATATTGAGCCAGATGGGCGCTTTCCCAACCACCATCCCGATCCGCTCAAGCCCGAAAATCTGCGTGATCTCATCACGATGGTGCAGGAGCATGGGGCTGATATGGGCATTGCGCTTGATGGTGATGGTGATCGCCTGGGCGTGGTTGATGATACCGGGGCGATGATCTGGGCTGACCGCTATCTCATTGTACTGGGCCATGCGCTCATCCAGCACTACCGTGGCGTTCAGACGCGCCCGACGATTGTGTTTGATGTGAAGTGTAGCAACGTGCTGGTCAATGCCATTCATGAACTGGGCGGCACACCAGTGATGTGGCGTACCGGCTATCCGAGCATCTCGGCGAAATGCGTGAGACCAGTGCCGTGCTAGGGGGTGAATTGAGCGGTCATACCATTTTTACCTACCCGAAGCACTATTACGATGATGGCGTCTTTGCCGGTGTCCATTTGTTGCATGCCCTGTGCCATGGTCTGCAGGCGCACGATCCGACATTCTCCTTATCACGGGCACTTGAACCGTACCCGATACTGCCATCGATGAATGAGGATCGTCTGCGCTTTACGGACACGACCAAATTTCAGGCGGTGGAGTATGTGCGCCAACGTTTTGCCGGTCGCTATCCTATCATTGCTGTTGATGGCGTTCGTGTGGATTTTGGTGATGGCTGGGGGGTTATTCGTGCTTCCAATACCGAACCAGTTATTACTACTCGGTTTGAGGCGGTAACGGAGGAGCGTCTTGCCGCTATTCGCGACCTGATGCTTGAGACGGTTGCCGATTTTCGTGAACGTTTGCACCATTCACCGGATGGATGAGGATAAAGCTCATGCTTGAGCCTGGCGCAACCCTGTGGGAAGGGATTTTTGCAGCCGATTTTACGCTCGAACAGGTCCGTCGATACGCTGTATCGTTGGCTGAGTCGCTTGTTGCGCGAAAGTGGAGTTGTCTGCTCACCTACGATACCCGCTTTCTGTCGAATCTGCTGGCCGAAGATATTGCCCGCGTGCTCAGTGCCTGTCGTGTACCGGTCAGTTTGGCGGCAGCGCCTTCGCCGCTCCCAGCAGTGTATTATGCACTGAAGCAACGTCAGGCCGATTGTGCGTTGATGGTCTCGGCGCGGAACCGACCATACTGGTACAATGGCCTGTTGTTGATTGAGCCAGACAGCGATGAACCGCCCATTCCCTGGTTACCCAACCCATCACGTCTGCTTGCTGAACAACCAGCAACACCACCGTCGGCTATGGCGAGCGTGGTCAATCAGCCGTTTCCGTTCTTGCCTTCGGAGCAACAGATTGCGCCGCCCAATTCACGCGTTATTCGGTCACCCTATATGGATATGCTGCGTCAGGTCATCGATATCAACCTGATACGCCGCGCGACGCTGACCATCATTGTTGACCCGATGCACGGCACGACTGCTGGCTATTTTCCTGCGCTTATTGGCGATACCGCCCAGACCATGGCTATCGAAATCAACCGCGAAATCGATCCGTTGTTTGGCAAAACGGTGCCCCTGCCAGCTGAAGCGAGCCTGAACCGGCTGCGCAAACTGGTGCGGGAGAGTGACTCGCATCTTGGCATTGCTCTTTCTGCCGATGGCACGGCACTGAGTGTGATCGACAATCTGGGCGAACCATTGAGCTATCTTGAGCTGGTCCTGCTGCTGGGATCATACCTCTCGCAGCACTATCGCCAGAAAGGCATGGTGGTCGCCCCGCCGCCAGCCCGTGGAACACCCCTGGCCAATAGTGTCGATAATCTGTCTGATTGGCAGGATGAGTTTGGGCTGCAAATAGAGCTATCGGCCGATGCGACGAACCGTATTACGACCCTTGCCAGCGAACCCTCATCGAGCCTGGTGGTCGGTTGCACCAACGAAGGTCAGATTCTGCTTTACCGCTATAGCCCTTACCCCGATGCAGTGCTGGCTGGCTTGCTGCTGGTCGAAATGGTGGCCCGCAAGGGCATGAAGCTCGGCGCGTTGATTATCGATCTGCGCTCACGCCTGGGAATATAAAGGCGTACTGCACAGCTATGCGCACTGTTACCCGCCGCCTATCATCGCTGTTATCACTCACCCGTCCGCTTGCATTGACATTCATCGGGGTCATCTTGCTCTCACTGGGCATTGCTTTATTGTTCGTCTGGGCGTATCGTTCCGCTGGTACCTTCCCGCCGCTGCTCTCAGTCCTGACACTCCAATTTATCCCGACGTTCTGGCGCGGTGTGTTGCTGGCACTGGTGGGGGTGATGGTGTTAGCCCTGGGGATCTGGCAATTAAGCGGTCTGGTGGTTATTCCGCTGCACGAGGAGACACCCAGGGGCAGTGAACTGGTACTGGGCTATCGCAAAGCTGGCCGTGCACCACGGATTACGGTGCTCTCTGGTGGAGCGGGGTTGCTGATGCTGGCACGTCTGGGCGAACATGCCGAACGGCTTACGTGTATTACCCCGCTGCAAGACCCGGTCGAATATTACTACCGTGCTTCCAGTCTCTATCAGGCACAGAATGTCTACTATGTGGTACCCACACCGTTATCGGCACGGGTCTATGCCGAGTTGGATGATACGACGCTGATCAATGTGATGCATGTGAACCACAATGGGCAACTGGCAGAACGACATGTTGAGCGTCTGATGCTGCTGAATGATACCACTGTTGCCGAAATTGATGATCCAAAACGGGTGCAGATGCTCACCGTCGATCAATCGGATGGTGCCAACCGCGTGTCGCCGGTAACGGCTTCGTTGCCGCTGACGCGCCTGGCTACAGAAGCTCTACGTGATGCTGATGCCATTATTCTGGGCCCTGGTAGCTTGTTTGAAAGTATCATCCCCAATCTGTTGATCGAGGAATTTCGAACGGCACTGGCGCAGAGCCAGGCCTGCACAATTTTTGTGTGCAACCTGATGACCGAGCCGGGTCTCACCACCGGTTTTGGTGTGAGTGATCACATTCGCCAGATCAAACGGTATGGCGGATTTACCCCCGATTATGTACTGGTGAATGTGCAGCGCATTGATCCGGAAGTGCGCCAGCTCTATGCCGCGGCACATCAATCGCCGGTCTATCTCTCACCCGAAGAGTACGAAGAGACGATGGTGCTGGCCGATGAGCGCATCTCCCAGCGACAACTGGTGGTCGAAGGCAGTGTGATTGTTGAAGCTGACCTTGCCAGTTCGGTGGTACAATATAGCGCTCCTATGGATCGCCCGGTCGAAAGTCGGGCGGTACGGGTCTTACGCCACGATCCAGAGAAGCTCACGACCGCCATTCTTGCATTATTACGGCGGCAATAGGCGGCCCGACCTGTTGAGTTGATAGGGGTAGTGAAATTGGCATAACCCCGTTGTGGAATCGTTTTATGCTTCATAATAGCAATGGATGGGATGAGACAACAATGACATTACTCTTATTTGAAGATGAGTTGTGGAAAAATCTGTCACCCTTAGTTTATACCCGACCGATCTTTGATCTTCGCTGCGGCGCCTTCACGCTGCGTGAGCGTGCAGTTGCGCTGCTGGCCACACGGAATGTGCTGATGGTTGGCGATGAACGGCGACGGCGTGTGCTTGAATCACATGTCGCCTCAATGGATGTGCTCGGTATCTGTCGTCACCATCTGATGCCATGTTACGGTCTCAACGGCGATCTCAGTGGGGTGCTGGGGGCTAGCACGCCCCTGGTACTGGTCAACGGTCGTGCGCTCGACCTCAACTGGCTGCCCAATTTGCTCGAATCCCCCATTGGCACCGTGTATGAATCGCATGGCGTGTTGCTTGGCGCACGGCTATCGCCATCGCTCGCCAGTGCCATTATGTACTACCTCATGCATCAGGCTGCCGCCGATGCGCTGGACGAACTCAAGCGCTTTGGGCAGGTGGTGAGTATCAATACCACCATGCTGGAATACCCCTGGGAGCTGATTAGCCGTGCAGGCGATCAACTGGTGCATGACTGGCCGCTGCTGTCAGTACGTCTTCCACGGTATGTCAACCAGGACCCACACATCGTGGTGCATCAGGCGCATCATGTGCATGTGGCCGATTCAGCCCAACTCGATGGCCCGCTGGTGCTGGATGCGCGTGATGGCCCGATTTTTATTGATGAAGATGCCCATATCGAACCCTTTAGCTTTATTCAAGGGCCGGCCTATATTGGCTCAAAGGCGTTGGTCTCCAGTGCCCGCATTCGTCCCGAAACCAGCATTGGGCCGGTGTGCCGTGTTGGCGGCGAGATCGAGGCCAGCACGATGCAGGGCTATAGCAACAAACACCACGATGGCTTTTTGGGCCATAGCTGGCTGGGCGAATGGGTGAATGTTGGCGCCATGACAACAAACAGCGATTTGAAAAACACCTATGGCACGGTGCGTGTTCCTATTGATGGCCTAGGTCAGCTCAACAGCGGCGTGCTGAAGCTGGGCTGCTTCCTGGCCGACCATGTCAAGCTCGGTATTGGCTTGCACCTGAATGGCGGTTCGATGATTGGCATCGGCAGCAATATCTTTGGCGTGCATATGGTGCCCAAAGCGGTGCCGCCGTTTACCTGGGGTGGTGATGTTTTTCGTGAATATCGTCTGGAGAATATGATCGACGTGGCGCGGCGGGTGATGAAACGACGCAAGCATGTGCTTTCAGACGAATATGAGCAGATGCTGCGGTCGGTCTTTGCGATGACACGTGCCAGCCGGGGCTATCTCAATGGCGAAACCTATCTCCCACAGACGAATGTCACGCCAACCGAGCAACTTGCCCTGAGCCATGCCGAGACGGAAGCCGTTCGTGCCTTTGAGCTAGCCCGTTAGCAGGGACCAATGCACCAGACTGATTCGGACGATACTGCGTCGGCTGTTCCGGGCTACCGCGACCTTCCTGCGGTGGATCGCCTGATCCAGCAGGTCAAAGCGCAAAACGACAGCGAGACGCTGCCCCATGATCTGCTCCTCTGGGCAGCCCGAACGGAACTCGAATCGGTTCGCGCGATCATTCGTTCCTCCCAGAACGCTGACGCAGATGATCGTTCCCCTCCGGATATCAGTCTTACCACGCTCGCCGATGCTGTGCAGGCACGGCTCATGCGCCTGTTGCAACCGGGTCTGCGGCCGGTGATCAATGCCACCGGTGTCATTATTCAAACGAACCTGGGGCGGGCCCCCCTCAGTCAGGCAGCACTCGATGCCATGCATGCCATGGGCACGGGGTATTCTAACCTGGAATATAACCTGGAAGCAGGTGAACGGGGTAGCCGTTATGTCCATCTCACCGGTTTGCTCTGTCGGTTGACTGGCGCCGAATCGGCGATGGTCGTCAACAACAATGCAGCGGCGATCTACCTGGTGCTGAGCGCACTGGCCCAGGGGCGCGAGGTCATTGTCTCACGCGGGCAGGCCGTAGAGATAGGCGGGGGCTTTCGCATTCCGGATGTGCTGCGTCAGAGTGGCGCTACGCTGGTTGAAGTGGGCACGACCAACCGCACCTATGCCCAGGACTATGCCGCGGCCATTACCGACGAAACGGCGTTCTTGCTGCGTGTGCATACCAGCAACTTCCGCCTGATGGGCTTTGTCCACGAGACCAGTTTGCCCGAACTGGCGGCTATCGGCCATGCGTATGAAATACCCTTGTTGGATGATCTGGGCAGCGGCACGTTGCTCGCCACCACGCCCTATGGCCTGGCGGCGGAACCAACGGTGCAGGAGAGCATTGCCACTGGTGCGGACCTGGTAACCTTTAGTGGCGATAAATTGCTCGGTGGGCCACAGGCGGGCCTGATTGTTGGGCGCACCGATTTGCTGATACGGTTACGGCGTCACCCGTTGGCGCGTGCGTTGCGCGTCGATAAAATCACGATTGCGGGTTTGGAAGCGACGCTTCAATCGTACCTGCGCGGCAAGGCCCACGAGGAATTACCGGTCTGGCGGATGATCGCGTTCACCCCAGAATCGCTCTATGAACGGGCCAATGCCTTGCACCAGCGCTTGCAACAACACGCTATTCAGGCTGCTATTGTATCATGCGAAAGCACCATTGGTGGTGGTTCGCTCCCTGGTGCGACCCTGCCCAGCCTGGGTTTGAGCCTGGCGCCAACCCCTACCCTGAGCGTCGATACACTGGCCCACATGCTACGCACGGGCATGCCTGCTCTTGTTGGTCGCATCAGCGAAGACCGTCTGCTGCTCGATCTGCGCACCGTCTTGCCGGAACAGGATGAGCTGATCTCCCTGCGTCTGTGTGAAGCGTTGGCAGCTCCGTCTCATATCGATTAACGCCATTTGGTATGACATGTGCTATACTCATAGTAGCGTATGTTTACAAAACAAGCAACAACGGTCTTGGGGCAGAGAGACCCGTTGCCATAGCACCATGCTTCGGAGCTTGTAGAAACTGGTCGGGATTCAGACCATGGATGAACAACAAAATCACCGTGTGTTCCGGTTTCTCAATACTGATCTTTTAGAAACCCTCTTTGATACCAGTTACCTCTCTCTGGCCTATATGAACACCGATTTTACGTTCATTCGGGTCAATCAGGCCTATGCCAACGCTGAGCACGCTCAGCCAGTTGATTTTGTCGGCAAAAATCACTTTGATCGCTATCCGCATGGGGAACATGAAGCTACCTTCCGCCGTGTTGTGCAAACAGGTGCGCCGCATATCGCGTATGCTCAGGCGTTTGTCTTTCCCAATGATCCAGAACGCTATACGACCTACTGGGATTGGACGTTGTCGCCGGTTCGGGATCGGGATGGGACGATGCAGGGAGTGTTGCTCTGTCTGCTCAACGTGACCGCCCAGATTGAACATGTGAACCAGCATCAGCAGACACGAAGAGCTTTGCACGAGAGCGAAGAACGATTTCGCGTGCTCTTCGAGGCGGCGCCGGATGCGATCTTTCTCGCTGATCCAGCGAGCGGCCAGATTGTTGATGCCAATCGGCAGGCGTGCCACTTATTGCAACGCTCATATGATGACGTTATCGGCATGCACTATAGCCAGCTGCATCCACCAGTCCTGCATCACGAAGCAACGATCAATTTCGACCAGAGTTTTCACCGCCATCAACAGGAACATACCGTCCATCCCATTGAAAATGCCCTCTTACGAACTGATGGCAGTACTATCCCCATCGAGGTTCTGTCACAAACCGTGGTGATCAATGGCAAAACGTTGATGCAGGGTATCTTTCGCGATATCCGTGAACGCAAACGCATGGAACAGACCCTGTATGCCAGTGAGCAGCGCTACCGGGCGGTCATTGCGGCAATGACCGAAGGGATTGTGATCCACGATGCGAGCGGCGCAATTGTCACATGTAATACGAGTGCTGAGCGTATTCTGGGGTTGACAACGCAGCAGTTGATGGGCCGCACTTCGATGGATCCGGCCTGGCAGACGGTCTATCCGGATGGTCGGCCATTTCCGGGTGAATTGCATCCGGCGATGGTGACCTTACGAACGGGCGAAGCACACCATGATGTGATTATGGGAGTACGCAAACCAGATGGGATCATGACCTGGATTTCGATCAACGCCCAGCCCATTTTTCATATAGGGCAAGAGCAACCCGATATGGTCATTGCCTCATTTACCGATATTACGAACCGCCGCTTGACTGAAGCACGCTTGCGCGAGAGTGAACGCCGTTTTCGCATGCTTGCCGAAAATGCCCGTGATATTATCTTTCGGTATCAGATTACTCCTGGTACTGCTTATGACTATATTAGCCCCTCGGTAACCAGCATTCTGGGGTATACCCCGGAGGAATATTATGCTGATCCGCTGTTGCATCGCGATCAATTCTGTCTGAGCGAACAGCTCACGCAGCGATTACACAACATGGTCGAAGATGGTTTGTATGAACCTGTTCTGGTTCACGTGTTGCATAAACATGGGCATGATATCTGGTTAGAAGTGCATCGCTGGACAGTCTTCGATGCAGCCGGGTCACCGATGACCATTGAAGGGATTTGCCGCGATGTGACTGAACGCCAGCGACAACAGCAACTCGACCTGCAACAGCAGCAGGCACTGGCAGCAATGCATGAACGTGAACGTATGGCACGGGAGCTGCATGATAATCTGGGGCAGGTACTTGGCTATATGCATCTCGAACTGCACAATGTAAGAGATCTGCTGAAGCAAGAGCACATTCACCAGGCAAGCACATTGCTTGATCAATTAGAGACTATCGTTGCTGAAGGCCAGCACGATTTGCACGACTTTTTGCGTGGTGTCACCCACAGGCCCACATCAGATGAGGGTTTTTTTGCATGGCTCGAACGGTACATGCAACGTTACGAACAAATGTATACTATCCGTGCATATTGGCATCGTTCAGCTGAGCTGCAAGTGGAGCCGTTTGCGCAGTTCATGGCGATGCATCTCCAGCGGATTATTCAGGAGGCATTGAACAATGTTCGCAAACATGCCCAGGCCACCGAGGTTCATCTGACCTTTACGCTGATCAATACGCATGTTCAGATAGTAATCCAGGATAATGGGCTTGGGTTTGATCTGGAACAACAGCAGGCGGCGATTGCACAGGGCCAGGCGGGCTTTGGCTTGCGCAGTATGCGTGAACGTGCCAATGAAATGGGTGGGCATTGCCGGCTGGATACAGCTGTGGGGGCGGGGACGCAGGTGATTGTCTGGTTTCCATGGCGTCAACCGAGCCATACGCCAGACGTGCAAGCGCTGAATGTGTTCCTGGTCGATGACCACCCGCTCTTTTTGGAAGGGTTGCATCGTCTGCTCGTCAGTCATGGGATTGCCGTGGTTGGGATGGCCCGCAATGGCGAAGATGCGCTGATACAAGCGCGTCGGTTGCATCCCGACATCATCTTGATGGATATTGATATGCCCGGCGGTGATGGCTTAGCAGCCACCCGGCGCATTAAAACCGAATTGCCGGATACGCAGATTGTTATCTTGACGGTTTCGGCTGATGAAGATCATCTTTTTGCTGCGTTGAAAAACGGCGCATCCGGCTACTTACTCAAAAATCTGGATGTCAACACCTTTTTTGATCTCTTGAGCGAACTGGAACGCGGTGAGGTTGCGCTTTCGCCTGAACTGGCCCAGAAGCTCTTACACGATTTTTCCGAGAATTTGCGTGCTTCTGAGACACAGCACATGAATATCACAACAGACCATATGCCGCCTGGTGAGCATGTGCCGCTTTCCTCATTTCAGAGCGAACTTTTGACGCTGGTCGCCCAGGGCCGGTCCTACCGCGAGGTTGGTGAGCGCCTGGGCTATAGTGCCTCATCGATCAAACGCTATATGCACGATATTATCAAAACCCTGCATCTGCGCAACCGCGCCGCAGCGATTGCCTACGCGCGGAAGCAGGGGTTGGTGTAACCCGACCGGCTTTCTATCCATAGACCAGAAGGCTCAAAGGGATCATCTTTCTCGATACAGGGGCCCAATGTGAGCTGTCAGATCTCGATCTTTTTGCATTTTTGATCTATCATAAAGAGAGACCCGTTTTGGATCACGCGAGTAGCGTATAACCTGGCTGAGGGACAGCAAATTGACCGACCATTCAACTGGGGGGATACACCGAAGCTGAACCGGTGAACAGATATAGTATTGAGACGAGCGAGTCAGTAGGCAGTAAGATCACCATTATCGCTGACCTACCATAAAGCAACGAAGCCAAACAACACAAGGAGGTGTTTCTGATGCAAAACCAGCACGATACCGCCGCAACAATAAACACACTGGAAGCAGAAAAGCAACAGTTGCACGAGCGCTGTGCCGCTCTTGAGCAGATGCTCGCCGATTTGCACGCACTGAAGACCGAATATCAGACAGATGTTGTCAGATTTGTCCATAACGAGAATGCATTACGCATCCAGCACGAACTGGCGATTGCACTCAGTGCAACAAATGACCTAAATAATAGCTTACATCTGGTCTTACAGACCCTGCTGCAACTCGATGCAATTGATTGTGGTGGTATCTATGTTCAGGATGCCACCCATCGAGGCTTTGTACTAGCGACTCATCAAGGATTATCGCCGCATTTTGTGAGCAGCTGTGCGTGTATCGCAGCGGATTCGTTCCAGGCGGCGTTGATTCGCAAGGGCACGCCGGTCTATCAAATTTACCAGTCCATTGGCTCGGTGCCAGATGAACGGCGTGAAGAGGGCTTACAGGCCCTTGCGGTTATTCCTATTCCGCACGATGATACGATCATCGCCTGTTTAAACGTTGCTTCACATACGCATCAGGATATCCCCCAGCAAACCCGGATGACCCTTGAAGCGATTGCACTGCAAATCGGCAGCACCATTGCCCGTATCACGGCGGAAACGGCATGGCGTGAAAGCCAGTGCAACTTTCAACACCTCTTCGACTGTCTCCAGGACCTCGTCTTTGTCTTGAGTCCGGATGGGATTATCAAGTATGTCAACCCCTCAGTCGAACAGACCCTGGGGTATACGTTGACCGAACTGTTTGGGATGCATGTGCTTGCATTGCACCCACCGGATCGGCGTGAAGATGCAGCAGAGGTGTTCGCAGCATTGCGGGCGCAGACAACCGACATCTGTACGATTCCATTACAAACGTGCGATGGAATCGGTATTCCGGTGGAAACTCGAGTGACCGTTGGGCATTGGGATGGAGAACCGGTGTTGTTTGGCATTGCCCGTGATATGACCCGATGGATCCGGGTTGAGGAAGCATTGCGCCAGACGCAGGATCAATTGGAGGAACGGGTTCAGGAACGTACCCAGCAACTCTTTAAGACTATCGAAGATTTACATTGCGAGATTGGGGAGCGACAGCACGTAGAAGATGCGCTACGCCGTTCTGAGGATCGTTATCGTGAGATTATCGATCTGATTTCTGACTCGGTCTATTCGGTGCGCTATCATACCGATGGTACGAGTGAGCTAGAGTGGGGCTTTAATGGAGTAGAACGACTGACCGGATATACCATAGATGAGATTGCCCTGCACAACTGGCTCACGATTGTCCATCCTGACGATCAACACCTGGTAGAGCAACGAATTGCCCGCCTCCTGGCAGGCCAGGCGGATGAATCAGCCTACCGTGTCATCGCAAAAGATGGCACCATTCGCTGGTTTCAGGATCGAGCACGGTCAGTGTGTAACGACAACGGTCAGGTTGTGCGGATTTCTGGCGCGATTAGCGATATTACCAAGCGCAAACAGGCCGAAACCGCGTTGCAAAGCAATGTACAGTTTCTTGAAACGCTGCTTGATACGATTCCCAGCCCAGTTTTTGCAAAAGATCTGCAGGGACGCTATATTGCTTGTAATGTACGATTTGCCGGTGAGGTGTTTGGGCTTGAAAAAGCGGCTATTTTGTCTCGCACGATGTTTGATCTCCCTCAGGCTATCACACGAGCCAATGCGCAGCTGTACCATGAGCGTGATCTACAGCTGATCCACACTCCGGGTGATCAGAGCTATGAAACACAGGTGCGCTACGCCGATGGTACGATGCATAATGCGGTCTTGTTTAAATCTGCTTTTTATGAGGGCAATGGCAACATTGCCGGTATTGTTGGCGTTATCCATGATATTACCGATTATACTCGTACAAAAGCAGCACTTATTCAGGCTCATACCTTTCAACAGGCCATTTTTGACTCATTACCAGACTCGATAGCTATTCTCGATGAAAGTGGCACGATTGTTATGGTAAACCAGGCATGGCGTGGATTTGGCCAGGCCAACTCACCGCTCCAGGACGATGTTGCTGAAGGGGTCAACTACTATCAGATTTGCCAGAATGCGACCGGTGAAGGCTCGAATGAAGCAAAACGGGTGGCCGCAGCGATTCGTTCGCTGCTTGTGGGCAGTGAAGAGAGCTTTACCATGGAGTACCCATGCCATTCACCCGAAAAACAGCGCTGGTTTGTTTGCCGTGCTACCGCGTTTATGACGGGCAATCGGCAATATGTGATTATTGCGCATCAGGACATTACCCAGCGCAAAAAGATAGAGGAAACGCTCCGCCAGAGTGAAGAACGTTTACGCCTGGTTATGGATGCCACTAATGATGGCATGTGGGATTGGCATCTTCCATCGGGTGACGTCTACTATAGCCCACGATGGCAAACCATGCTCGGGTATGAAGCAAACGAACTAGCAAAGCATGTAAGCACATGGGAATCATTGCTCCATCCCGATGATCAACCGCTGGCACTGGAGCGGGTCAATGCATATATACAGGGTGACCGTCCTACTTTTGAAACCGAATTTCGCCTACACCGGAAGGAAGGTGGCTGGCAGTGGATCCTGGCACGGGGCAAAATCGTTGAATACGATGAACAGGGTCACCCCATCCGGATGATTGGTACCCATACCGATATTACCCGCCTGAAAGAGGCCGAAGCACAGCTCTATGAGAGTCAGGCACATCTGGCAAAAGCCCAGCAAATGGCACGAATTGGGAGCTTTCGGTATGACTTAAACGATGCCAAGGTGTTCTTTTCTTCGCATCTTTGTACCATGACAGGCTATGGCAATGTACCTTTGCGGATGTCTGCCGATGAGGCGTGGCAAACAGTCCACCCCCATGATCGCGCCCTGCTGGCACAGGCGTTGACCACCGTCATCGAGAGCCGTGGCAAAACAGCCCTCGACATCCGTGCGATCAAAGCTGATGGTACGGTGATGACCTTCCACGAAGAGCTTGAAGCCATTCTGGACGAGCAAGATCAGGTGGTCGAAATCTTTGCTGCGGCTCAGGATATTACGGAACGTACCTACATGGAACAGGCACTACGCCAGAGTGAGGCACGTCATCGCACACTGTTAAGTGCCCTTCCCGATCTGGTCTTTCGCATTGATCAAGATGGGACCTTTGTTGACTTTAAAGGTTCGCGTACAGAAGATCTCTTCCTTGCGCCCCAGGTGTTTTTAGGCAAGCACTATCATGAAGTCTTACCGCTCGCTTTGAGCGAGCAATTGCAATGCGCCATCGGGAAGGCACGTCAAAGCGGTGGCGTTGAGCGGTTTGAATACCAACTCTCAGCGGCAACAGGCCAGATTACCGACTATGAAGCCCGCGTGATTGTGGGAGAAGATAAACATGTATTTTGTGTGGTGCGCGATATCAGTATCTATAAACAGGCAAAGGCTCGTGTGCAGCAGTATGCCGCTCGTACCGAGGCGCTATCCCGTATTGCTACCTGTCTCAATGCACAGATAGACCTGCAGAATATTCTCGCAACCGTCTGTACCGAAACGATTCACGCTCTCCATCTTGATATGAGCCTTATCTCGCTCTATGATGCTGAACGTGATGCAATGGTCTATGCCCACAGTTCTGGTATACCGGCCGAATCGATTGCAGACATCCAACCGGTGCCATATCACCTGATTGATCCAACCGAAGTGGTCCGTGTCTTTACCGATGTTACTGATGATCAAGCTGCTCATGCAAATGCTTCACACATGAAAGTACTCAACATAAAGAGTTTTATCCGCGTCCTGGTACGCCGTGAATCTGCTATAATCGGTGTCATCCTTGGTTTGGTTCGTGGTTCTCCGCGTTCGTTTAGCCGCGATGAGCAACTCCTGTTCGTGGGTATTGCCGACCAGGCTGCCCAGGCCATTGCCAATGCCCGTCTCTTCGCGCAAGTGCAACAAGAACGGGCACTGCTGAGTCGCCGGGTTGCCGAACGCACTGCCGATTTGAGCCGTCTAAACGCGAATCTAGCCTATGCCGTGCGGGCAAAAGATGAGTTCCTGGCCAATATGAGCCATGAGTTACGCACACCACTCAATGCTATCCTGGGCATGAGCGAGGCATTGCAAGAAGAGGTGTATGGCACACTGAACGCTCGTCAGCAACAATCGCTCGGCATGATCGAGCGTAGCGGTCGCCATTTGCTTTCCCTGATCAATGATATTCTGGACCTCTCCAAAATTGAGGCCGGCAAGATTGAACTTGAGATTGCAACGGTCTCTATCGATACTATCTGTCAGGTGAGCCTGCAATTTGTCAAACAACAGGCTCTCAAAAAACGGATTTCGGTCTCATTTCAATGCAATTTTGACCGCGAACCAGCCTCAACCGAGGCAATACACCTCGCTCAAAACGACCAGGACCCGTTGCTCCAACGGACGATCCAGGCGGATGAACGTCGTTTGAAGCAAATTCTCGTCAACCTGCTCAGCAATGCGGTCAAATTCACCCCAGAAGGGGGTCAGGTTGGCTTGACCGTGCATTTTGAAGCAGACCCACGGATCGTGCATTTCCAGGTGTGGGATACTGGTATTGGCATTGCCCCTGAAGATCAGCAAAAGCTCTTCCAGCCGTTCATACAGGTAGATAGCAGCCTTTCGCGCCAACATGAGGGTACCGGTCTGGGCCTGGCTCTGGTAATGCGCCTCAGCGAACTTCATGGAGGCAGCGTTACCCTGGAAAGTGATATCGGGAAAGGCAGTTGTTTTACGGTCTCTCTCCCACAATTTAAGATGGAACAAATGTTGCCGCAGTCGGCCTTAACCCCCCCGGTTCGTACCGACACGTTGTCACCATGGCCCAGACGGGTATTGATTATTGAGGATTCGCTGGACTGCATTGCGCGTATGACACGTCACCTGCATGATATGGGTATCGATCAAATATGGTCGTCAGATGCCGATCAGGCACCGAAGCTGGCGTACCAACATGAACCAGACATCATTCTGCTTGATCTGCTGTTAACGGATGCTTCTGGTTGGTATATCCTCGAAACCCTCAAGAGTAACGCGGCAACCGCTGCTATTCCGGTGCTGATCATCTCCGTGAGCGATGAAAAAGCCCGAGGGCTGGCATCGGGTGCAGCCGGCTACCTGGTCAAACCGGTGACACGACAACAACTGCATCAGGCGATCAGTGCCATTCTGGCGGGCCAGACCTATGGCTATGCTTCCTCGCCTCAACCAGAACGCCCTCCAGAACCCGATGCGCTGACAGAATCGCCACTCATCTTGCTCGCCGAAGATAATGAAACCAACATCATGACCGTTACTGATTTTTTACACACACAGGGGTATCAACTGGTGGTGGCCCGTAACGGCCTTGAGGCGGTTATGTTTGCCGATGAGCAACACCCTGACCTTATCCTGATGGATATTCAGATGCCCCGGATAGATGGTCTGGAAGCAATCCGCCGTATTCGCAACAATAACCACCTCGTTCATGTGCCTATCATTGCGCTCACGGCGCTGGCCATGAAGGGCGACCGTGAACGCTGTCTCGCGGCCGGAGCAAGTGCCTACCTGAGCAAGCCCGTCCGTCTACGCGAACTGACTCAGTTAATAACAACACTGCTTCGTGATTCCGTTGCGAACCAGGCAGCAGCACTGTAGGGTCGCAGCTCGCTGCAACCTGCCTGCTTCAACTGCTTTGCTTTGATGGGGAGTGACGGCTATAAGCAATCATACCAAATTCGGTTCATCGATATGAAAAATAGGTGCGGCTTGTAGCCTGCTTTGTAGGGTCACAGCGCGCTGCGACCCTACAAAGCAGGCGCTCCGCGTTCGATCAAAGCGCATACCAGTGATCACCCGAATTTGATATCATAAGTGCAGCATTGCAGCAATGATTGCGTCTGTCCTATGACCTCGCACAAGTGACGAGGGTGGTGGCACAGAACCTGCTGTCCTGAGGACCCTGGCGGCGCACGTGCGGGAGGCAATTGAGAGCGCGTGCGGCTGCAAGCCGCACCTACGTTTCATCCGTGAAGGAATTACGCCATGGATGAACGCCATGCTGCACTGAGAGCGGAACGTAGGCGCGGCTTGGAGCCGCGCATCCGCCCCACCGCGCTGTGACCGTCCGGAATACCAGCGAGACCGTAGGCGCGGCTGGTAGCCACTGGCACCGGTCTGAACCACCACACGGGCGTGTCCTTCGTACCGCATTGCAGCAATGATTGCCGAAATTGGCACAGAACCTGCTGTCCTGAGGACCCTGGCTGCGCACGCTTGCGATTTGAGCGTGCGTGCGGCTGCAAGCCGCACCTACGCCTGATCCGTGAAGGAATTGCGCCATGGATGAACGCCATGCTGCAATAAGTATCAACAAACGTATGCTGAACCAGGAACATCTGAAACTATGAAACCATATTGTCATTTTGCAAAGCTGTTTCAAGTGGTATACTTCATGATCCAGGCTGCACCCAGGAACAGCAACGAGAACAAAGGCAAGATTGTATGTATGACCAGTCAGTATCAGAAGCGATGAATCATGACAGTACCGATCTGTTTGAACGTCTCTTTTCTACCATTCATATTGCCATAGCCTACATGGATTGCGATTTCACGTTCATTCGTGTTAATCATGCCTATGCTGCGGCCGATAAACGTGAGCCATCCTTTTTTGTCGGGAAAAACCATTTTGACCTCTACCCGTATGCCGAGAACGAAGCTATCTTCCGTCAGGTCGTCGCAACCGGTCAAGCCTATACCGACTATGCCAAAGCGTTTGTCTATACTAACAACCCTGAACGTGGGACCACCTATTGGGATTGGACGCTCCAGCCGATCATACACATCACAGGACGGATTGAGGGGCTTGTGTTAAGCCTCATCGATGTCACGCAACGGGTGCTTTCTGAACAGGAACTGCACGCCAGACGTGAATATTTTCGAGTTATTGCCGATTTTACCCACGATTGGGAATTCTGGTTGAATCCGGATCAGAGCTATCGCTATGTTTCGCCTTCGTGTTTGCGCATCACGGGCTACCCACCTGAAGCGTTCATGGACGATCCGGGCCTGCTCAAACGCATTATCCATGCTGATGACCGAAAACGCGTGATGGATCATCTGCGACTCCCCCCCCGATCATTTTTCGACGCATGAGCTCCAGTTTCGGATCATCAGACAGAATGGTGATGAG
>JAAURD010000351.1 GCA_012034075.1 Chloroflexaceae bacterium
ATTTCGAGATATTGGGTACCTGGGACAGGTTTGTTCTGATGAAATGCACGGCTATGCACATACACCGTGGTCAGATTGAGCACATGCGCCGCTTTTGCCAGGCCAACGCTCATCGGTTTCATGCCACCGGTGACGTCCACGGCAATGCTCTGCGGTGACAGGTGCGACCAGTGTTGCAGCAGGTCTTTCAGTGCCTGGTAGATCTGGGTGACCGTCAGGTGATCGCCGGCTGGCTGCTGCCAATCGCTGCCATCGCAACCGAGGAGCGCGGCTACCTGCTGGGGCATCGACTGCGTTTCGGCGGTGAGCAAAAAGGCAACGCTGGCCGGCTTAAGCGCACCAATAAGCAGAGCCGCAGTGTCGGGTTGGCGTGTGCCGGGCAGGATCAGCCCACGGCAGGTGTAGCTTTTAGTCGTCGTGCGAAAACGGTCCAATTGTTCAGCAAACGAAAGCTCTGGTGTTTCCATACATCTCCCCCTATCATGCATACTCAATACGATTGTTATTCCTGAGTCTATCATAGCAGAAAGACACGTCACAAATAGCGATTTTTTGCTGATCGGGTGTATGGACTTAAACCAGGCTGCTGCTACCTAGCGAGTCTTTGCTTTATCCACACCGTTTTCGCTCATGTTGCTGCTCCAATTCAATTGACACATTCGTATCGATGAACTGATACCAAATTTGGTTCATTTCCATTCACATAAGTGAGATTTTATCCTGCTTTTGAGACCTTCACCGCGATTAATTCCTCAAAAGCAGGCGCTCCAAGTGCTATCAAAGCGCATACCAGTGATCACCCGAATTTGGTATGATCTAAACGGCACCCGCCTTCGACCTCAGCAGATTGCAAAGCTCATGGTCTGCACCGAATACATCGGTGGCAATATCAAGTGGGGTAAGGCCGTCATGGCCCTTCAAATCCAGACGTGCCCAGCCTCAATCAGAATCCGTGAGCATTCCTCAAACCCATGCCACAACGCATCATGCAGTGGGGTATAGCCGTTGGTCGCCCCCTGAAAATCAAGGTCCACGTCGGGGTGTTCAGTCAGCATCCGTGTGATCTCGACATGCCCATTATACGTCGCTTTGTGCATCGGAACAGCGGCGAAGGTCGGTTCAACTGCGTTGACATCAGCACCGGCTTTCAACAACTCAGCGACGATTTCGGTGTGTCCATCGCGGCAAGCAACCAGTAGAGGTGTGTGCCAGTCATTGAAGCCGTTGAGGATGGGCGCGCGTGCTTCGATGTCTGCACCTGCGGCGATCAATTGCTTCACACGTTCCAGATCACCCTCGGTCACCGCTTTCATGAGCTTCTGGCTCTCGACCTTGTCCTGATCAGCTTTTTGGCGGGCTTTGAGCATCTCATCAGCGCGTACCAACTTCTCTTTGCCGTATACGTTGACGTTCATCTCATAGTTGAAGTGTTCCAGCAGGCTAAAGCCGTAATGGGTGTACATTCCCAGGCCCGCGCCCTGATCCAGCAGGTATTGCACCACATCCGGCCACTTGAACCACAGTGCATCCATAAGAGGAGTATGCCCCGTACTGACGACAACGGCATTGACGAACGCGCCCGCTTCGACCAGCATCCTGGCGACTTCGAGGCTACCACGTTGGCACGCCTTGTGTAAGGCGGTTGCACCGACCCGGGTGTCGGTTGTAACAACATCGGCCCCAGCATCGATCAGCAGCCGGACGACATCGACATCGCCCTGTCCTGAAGCGATCATCAGGGCCGTCAGTCCGCTGGCCGCATCGCGTGTATTGGGATTGCCCCCCGCATCAATCAATTGTTTGGCCTTTGCTGCATCGCCAGCTTCAACGGCCTGAATCAGTTGTTCATTACTCATAGTTACCTCCTAAACTGATATGTATTTAGGTTTATCTCAATATGGATGAGGTCGTATTGGGATTGAATATACGGACGCCATTTTTGGCGTCCCTCCATGACCATGACCGTTTGTAGGGACTGGCTTCTGCCTGTCCGCTGTAAAAGATGCGAGCTTTGCACGAAACTGAAATACCCCTTTGTTGACTTGTAGCGTTGCAGGAAGGCGATGCAGCCATGCACAGCGGTCACAGCGGTGGCCCGCTCTATCAGTTGTGTGACTCGCGAACTCGCCACCCGTGATTATGGACGCACTTCTGGCCCGATGATCCAGTTTTCTTGAGCGACGATACTGAAGCGATACTGCGGGTTCACAAACGCATCGAGACCGGCCCAGGCATCTTTAAACTGCTGCGAGTTCATGGCCTGTTGCAAAGCATCGGTGTTGTCAAACCAGAGGAACTCGGCCGCATCAAATGCGGCGGATTCTCCGATCACGTAGAAGCCATCTTTGGTGTGGCATTGCAGATAACGCCGCAGGCCGGGCAGTTCAGCGAAGCGCGGCGCGTGGACGTTCAAACCATACTGGCGGAAGTTCTCCAGCGGTATGCCTGGGGTGCGCTTGTACAGCAGGATCATCTTGATCCAGGTGGGATCCTGGGTGAGAGGCGGGCCTTCGATGATGACGTGCGCCGTGGTATCAATCAAAAAGGTCATCCAGAACGCAGCCCAGTTGGGTTCGTCCAGGCGTGCACCCTGCAAGAATTCCTCGGTCTGTAAAGAGGCCAGTTGTTCTTCTTCATTCGGTAGCCAGATTTCGGCTACACCCTGATGCGGCAGAATCGGGTTACCAATGTCGCCATCAAAGGGAATGCGTGCGTCAATAAGATAGCGCTTGATCTGCGGGATTTTGCTGGCGTAGTTAGCTGCATGGACATTGATCCAATAGTCTTGAAATTCCTTTGTTGTCATGCCGGGTTTGGGTGCTGCGAAGATAATTTGATGAATCACGAAAGTCCTCCTGAGGGTTAAAACCGATTAAACTGGCCTGAACAAGCACCCGTGATGGCAAAAGACACTTTGTAATGTCTTTCGTTGGTTGTTTATCTAGGCCAATTGTACAATACCTTCGCCAAAAATGGCAATAGAGAGGGCTATTGAGATAACGTGTTTGTTTATACAAAACGACACGAACCAGACAAAAGCTCATAACTGAAATTGTACCACTACTCGTAGGATTATGTCAAGCTAGGGTGCAATCGTGCTACGACGGAAAATCATGGAACAACATCAGCAGCAGAACCCACTTTTTGGTTTTTATCATGAATAGACCCTATATAAGAACATAAAGTGCATTGGCGTGCAATGCATGGCCGGTGCAATCTGCGCCAGGGAAAAACTGCTCGCCAAAAAGTTCAATCTGGCTCTTGACAGACGGCTATGCTATACGGTACTCTTGTGCGTATGACATTATACGACCAGCAGCCAGATAGAGCAATGCTCGCTCCCGCAGGTGCTGCCCCGGTAAACAGGCCCGGACCTTTCATGGCGCATGGTGCTGCTGATCGTTGCGACGATTGCGCTTACC
>JAAURD010000087.1 GCA_012034075.1 Chloroflexaceae bacterium
GCAACCATTGCCCAGGGCGCGGTCGGCTCGCAAGCGTTAGCCAACCATGCCGTCGATACCGCCGCCGTGCAAGATGGCGCCATCACCAGCACCAAGATCGCCGCAAGTGCGGTCACCAGCGCAACCATTGCCCAGGGCGCCGTCACCAGCGCAACCATTGCCCATGACACTATCTTGTTTACCAACATCAATCAGAATGGCTGTACCAACGGTGAAGGCATGCAATGGGATGGAACAGCATGGGTCTGTGCCAACACCAGTGGCTGGGCGCTCAATGGGAATGCAGATACCACCGCGGGTGCCAATTTCCTGGGTACCACCGATGATCAGGCGTTTGAATTGCATGTCCAGAGCAGTCGCGCACTGCGACTCGAACCGAATGCCATAGCACCCAATGTCGTTGCCGGTTGGAATGGCAATACCATTGGGAGCAGTGTGGCCGGTGGTACCATAGCTGGTGGCGGGAAATATGGCAATAAAAACCAGGTATATGATAACTGGGGCAGTATTAGTGGAGGAACAAATAATCGTGTTGGCAGTAATGACAGCTATCCTGACACCGCGACCCATGCCACTGTGGGTGGCGGGAGCAACAATACTGCCAGCGGGAATAGGGCTACCGTGAGTGGCGGGAACAACAACACCGCTGCAAGCAATTATGCCACCGTTGGTGGTGGCGGCGACAATACTGCGAACGGTATTTCCAGTACTGTCGCTGGTGGTGTCAATAACACCGCCAATGGTAACGATGCGACCGTGGCTGGGGGCGCCAGCAACACCGCCAGTGGTTTCAGAGCCGCAGTCGGTGGTGGTGATAACAATGCAGCCATCGGCAGGCGTGCAACCATTGCCGGTGGTGGCTCCGATGATGTGGGCAATGGCGGCAACACCGTCTACGACGATTGGGGCAGCATTGGTGGTGGTTACAACAACACTGCCGGCGATGATGGCAATGCGACAACAACCAGCCAATATGCCACCGTGAGTGGCGGCGATAGCAACACGGCCAGTGGCAGTCGAGCAATGGTGGGTGGTGGACAAAGCAATACAGCCAGTGGTTCTGCTGCCACTGTGGGCGGTGGGAGTGACAACATCGCCAGTGGTTTTGTTGCCACCGTCGGCGGTGGGAGCGACAACACTGCTAGCAGCAACTATACCACGGTCAGTGGTGGTTTCTACAACAGAGCAAGTGCTAGCACCGCCACCATCGGTGGTGGGAGCAACAATATCGCAACGAATAAGTATACGAACGTGGACGGTGGTAAGGACAACAGTGCCAACGGTGAATGGGCTACAGTGGGCGGTGGTAGCAGAAATACCGCAGACGGAAGCATTAGTACAGTAGCCGGCGGTAGTGGTAACAGCGCAAGCCAGGCATTAGCCACCGTAAGCGGCGGCAACACCAATACTGCCAGCGGCGGAGCATCGACCATACCCGGTGGATATGGAGCGTTGGCACAACAACACGGTCAGTGGGCATATGCCAGTGGGTTCCAGCGCAATCCAGGAGATGCCCAAACCAGTCTCTTTGTGTTACGCCGATCGGCGAGTGAGGCTCTAACCGATCAGCCAATCTTTCTTGGCAATACAGTAACCGAAATCGAAGTCCTGGAAGATAGCACAGTTATGATAGATGTTCTAGTGAGCGCTCGTCAGAGCGATAACCACTCGGCTGGTTATGACTGCTCGGCCCTCGTGGATAATGATTCAGGCACAGCAACATTGCTGTTTGCCTCATGCACCGAAGTGTTTGATGAAGATGGTGCGCTTGATGCCAAACTTGCGGTCCAAGATAATCATTTTCGCGTGCTCGTCACCAACAATGCCGATGGAACCAACTGGGTCGCAGCCGTTCGTACTGTTGAAGTGCAATAGCGGTATTCAACCGCAGTATCAAGAAAGGAAGAAGATCGTGCTGTGGTGCATCTCAAGCGCAAAAAGAGCCAGAACCTGGGTTGTCCTGGGTATGCTCCTCCTGTTGCTCCTCCCAGGTGGGGCGATCATGTTTGCCCAGACCAGCGGTTTGTGGCTCCCCTGGGCAACAGTTACCAATGGCAGTGCCTACCTGGGCGATCCTGAAAGTCGCTGCGCAGGTGGGTATAACCTGCAAGGAAACATAAGTTCGACGTATGACGAACTCGAACGACGTGGTGCTCACTATACATTCCAGGCCGGTGTATGGCAACCATTAGATCCCATCTCGTGTCCTCCTGAGACAACCGGAGACCGCTTCAATCTCCATCTCCCGCTCATCTTTCGCGAATAAGACACAACACAACAGAGCGAGACCACAGACATACCATGGTCTCGCTCCCCTATTGATCGTAGGCGCAGCTTGCAGCCGCGCAACCCTGAGCCGCCACAGCTACCACGGAGGCGCGGCTTGCAGACGCTTTGTAGGGGCGTCAGCGTGCTGCCGTAAGTATCTCGGCAGCACGCCCCACCTCCGATATCGTGCGGCTGCAAGCCGCACCTACAGCCGCACCTCCGTCTGATACGTGCGTGCGTGCGTCCCGACCGCCGTGACTCCCCTCTTCCCTTGTGGGAGAGGAGCCGGGGGTGAGGGGTTGCGACCTACGTCTCATATCGATGCAGCGCCATTTGGTATCAGCCCCTGGCGCCACTCATGCCCCTATGGAGAGAGTGAAACCGTTCCTGGCAACGGATTTCGTCGACCAACTGGTCAGCAATCTATCCACATTGTACAGAAGGGGAGCAACCATGGCCATTCCACACATTGCGCATATTTCCCAACCCGATGCGCTCGATCAGGCAGCAGCACACATACAGCGCGGTGAAATTGTGGCTATCGCGTTCAACGGTGTCTACGGGTTGTTTGGCAACATCGATGATCCGGAAGCGGCCGCCCAGATCTTTGTGAGCAAAGATCGACCACTCAACAAGAGCCTGATCGCCGTAATCGACCCTGAATCAATCACCATGCTCGCCGATGCCCAATCAACAGCGTTACAGGTCTACCATCCACTAGCAAACATCCAGGAGTTGCTCAGACGCAGCCATGCACTAGGTGTTATACTACCAGCAGGGGCGCTTGCTCCGTCACATCTCGTCTTACATGGAACGATTCTGGTGATATGGACTGGCATCGTCTACTCCGTATCATCCGTTCTGCTCGCTCCTATCACGCTTGCGCCAACGGGGCTGCCGGGCGCTGGTCGGCAGTTCGGCAAATCGCAGCGGCCACCCAACCTACACCCGCGCGGAACAGGTGCAAACCGCGTTTGCAGACCATATTTCGCGATATGTTTGACCAGCTCCCACCGTACCGATGTTGCTCAACCAGCATTCTCGATTTCACTGAGCGCACGCCGGTGCTGCGCCGCAATGGCAGTATGCCCGTAGCGGAACTGAACCAGTTGCTCGTAGCTGTGGAATTGCGCACGCTGGTGCAGACAGTCCATACAATCGCATAAGCAGATATTACCCTGATAGATCACCATGTGCCCCGGCTATACCGACGTATGCAAAGGTCGTCCGAAATGCACTATAAAGCATATAAATAACACAAAGGTTTCGCGTCCGACTAAGGGGCAACAAAAAACGGCAGCGTGCCACCATCCGAACATTTGTTCACTCCCTGTCAGAAACAGAAACGACCAATTTCTTGAAATTGGTAAAAACGGAGTGAAAAAAACGACACTGTGTCGGAACTAAGAAAAGTGTAAAGCAGCAAAAGGTGATGGGTTGGTGCATCATCGGGAAAGGAGGTCGGTCGTTCACAGCACCAACAGCCAAAACAGGCACGTGCATAACCTGCCCTACACACAGGCGGGCAGGCAGTTGGGAAGAGGAATCTGGTGCCGCGGTATGGTGCCAGATGTATGATATGGAGCAATGGAAGAAACATACGTTTTAAGGAGGACAGCATGCAACGAGATCAACACATAGTGCATCGATTACGGCTAGCGGTTTTGCTTGCGCTGGTGTTTGTGCAGCTGATGTCGCTGCTGGCGATCACCCCAACCTATAGCCAGACCATTGAAGTGATCTGTGATAGCGAGGACGAGAATTGTCTGACGAATCCGGAAGACCTTGAGGGAGTGCCTTTTCTGGCAGGTGCGGTTGATGGTATGCACGGCGAACGAGTCTACTTGTCTGAGAATAACAGCGGTATCTCTGCTCGTCTAGTGCCCAACATCCCACAAGATGGCTACTATGCCATTGACGAAATCCATCCAGCAATAGATGGCGTACTGCCGCGTACCAGCAGTGCAACGTATCGTATCCAGGATCGCAATAGCACTCGGATCGTGAAAGTCGATCAGATGCGCAACCCTGGGCAATGGAATGAGATTGCGCGTGAGGTGTGGTGCGAGGCCGGTCGCGGATGCGCAGTTGAGATGAGCGACCAGACCGATGAGCCAGATGGTACGCGCCGGGTGTATATCGATGCGGTACGCTTCCGTTTTGTGCGACCGGCAGATGACCCACCGCCACCGCCACCTGGCCCAGGCTACTGCGGCCCTATCGATCTGGTACTGGCGATTGATACCACCAACACCACGTTGGCCGCCCTGAACAATATCGCCGAGGGCGCCGAGGGCTTTATCGGTGAGCTGCAGGCAGCTGCCGGGGTCGAAGCACAACTGGGTCTGGTCGTCTTTGAGTCGGGTGTTCGCGTCATTCACGACCTTGCACCAAATAACACGGATGAGGTTTTAGCAGACCTGCAACGCTTACCCGACTTTCAGCGCCAGGGTGGCAACAGCTACCCAGAGCCATCGGATGAGGCACTCAATACCATTATCAACGGCCTGGATGAAGCCGACCGTGAGCCGGGACAGCAGACCGGTGACTTTAACGGTGTGTGGCGTGAGGATGCCCGCAAAGTGATTGTGCTGCTGACCGATGCGTTGCCCGCCGGGCTAGATGACACCTATACGCCTGGTGTCGATGATGTGCAGGCCAATGCCATGGCCGAAGCTGCGGCCGCACAGGGCATCGAGATTGTGCCCATTCTCGTACCGACCTACGATGACCCCAACAACCCTGGCGCCCAGCAGGATCCCGATCGCGAGCTGCTTGAGCAGATTATGCAGAACTATGCGGATGTGACCGGCGGTACCTTCCGCAAGACCGCGCCTGATGGCAGCAATACGCTGCTTTCGATTCAGGATTTCTTGAGCGAATGCCCGATCACCGGCCAGCCTGATATCTGGATGCGCGATAACCTTGATGATGATAGCATCGAACCATCCACTGGTGTTTTCTATGCCAGTCCCGATATTACGGTCTGTCATGGACCGAATCAATGTGCGCAGGATGAAACGTTGGTGCGTGGTGCAGGTATCGTTAATAGCATCTATGTAACGCTACGCAACCATGGCTATAAAGAAGAAGATGGCCCCCAGGCAGCCCGTGGCAAACTAGCGCTCTGTTATAGCCCATTGGGTGGTCATTCAAGCTGGGATCCGGAGGCCGATGGCAATTGTACCGGGGACTGGATTGAAGTAGGTGTGGTCGAAGATATCTTTATCTCTGCCAATACCGATAGCGTCACCGTGCGGGTTGAGTGGCCAGGCGAACGGGTGCCTGCGGCGGCACACTACTGCATGATTGCTCGCTGGATATCGGATGAAGACCCGATGAATGGCGCAGAGGGTACATATACCGCAGAAAATGTACGCAATAACAACAATATTGTCTGGCAGAACTTTAATGTGGTGAACGCTGCCCCCGGTCGTATCGTTGCACATGACTTTGCGGTGCGACCACTGGGGCCGGGGATCCCAACCGACCTGGTGATTGAGCCTGATAACACCTTCCCTGGGACGATTACGGTTGATGCAAGCGCAATCACTACCACCGATGTGATTGAAGGCCAGGGAATTGTCGCACGTGAGGGTAACCGTATCACTCTGTCGTCGCGCGGTGGGCGTTTGAGCAACCTGATCATTCCCGGCAACGCCGCAACGGTGCGCATCTCGTATCGCATCGCGCCCGGCGCACCAGCGGGCATGCAGACCATCGATGTGTATCAGCAAGTGTTGAACCTGAATGGTCTGAACGAAATGCTGCTGCCGGATCTGCCAGATTTGCCAGAGGATGGCAATATTGGTGGCGCACGTTTGGTGATTAACATCCTGCCCGAAGGAGCACCACCGGTACGGACGCAGCCAGTGATCCGCCTGGTGGAAGCGGGCACACAGCTGGTATGGGTGCATGAGCCAGAAAACCAGGCGTATGAGGTCTGGGCTGGTGATACGGCCGACTTCACCCCCGGTGTTATTAGCTCGACATTGCTGATGACGATCACGCCGGCGCTCGATAACAATGGCACGGAGGCGCTGAGCTACACCCATGCCTTGACCGATACGGGGGTTAACGCGCCGTTCTATCGCATCCGGAGCGTCAATAGCACTGGTGACACGGTGGATAGCCTGGCGCGTAGCCTGCGCCCACAATCACAGGATGTGGCCTTTACCATGGCTCCTGCACCGGCCGAGGTCTGGGGGCTGGTAGATATCCGTGGGCGAGCCATCACCGAGACAATCCCGATCAGGGCTGTGAGCAATGGGCGTACATATGCCGAAGGCGTGATAACCCATGTTGATGGCGTCTGGCGCTATGCTCTGAGTATGCCGGGTGATATTCTCGCCACCGACAACCGTGAAGGCGGACGCACGGGTGATATCGTCAATCTGGTGATTGGTGACCAGTTCCTCGTCGCCGAAGAAAAGGTCCGCTGGGTAGCAGGTTCAACCCAATATGTGAATCTGACCTTGGCCCAGAGCCTGGATGCGACATCAGTGAAGCATTATATCCCACTGATTATGCGTTAAGTTGCCAGTTCAGGGGATCCGCCACCACCACCGCGTCTCAACAGCGAGAACGCGGTGGTGGTGTCTTTTTAAGGACGATGTGTGTGGTCTCAGCCTGTTGCTGCGGGGTATGAAAAAACCAGGCTCTGGCCGCTCAAACAAAGCAGAACACAGGGTAAAGCATCAACAGGAGAAAGAACATATGAAAAATCCAGGAACAGACCCACTGACACCACAGGAACGGCGAGTGATTGCGCTGGTAGCGCAGGGCTTGAGTGATATACAGATCGCTTCCAGGATGGGGTTAGCGCGTTCGACGGTGGTACATTATGTGCGCAGCATTTGCCAGAAGTTGCGTGCTGCCAATCGCACCGCTGCGGCGGTGCAGTATTATCGCACCTGGGGCCTCGCAGCGCAGCAGGAGGCCGGCTGAAGTGCCCGACACGGCGAGGAGTTGACCCCGCACGAGCACGCGGTGATCACTCTGATCGCCGAGGGCAAAACCAACACCCAGATTGCGCTGGCGCTGGGGGTTGCGCTACCAACAGTGTTGGCAAGCATCGAACGCATCTGCGCAAAGCTGGGCGTGGATAACGGAACAGCTGCTGCGGTGCGCTATGTTGCTGGTGCTGGTATGAGATAATACCAAATTCAGGTGATCACTGGTATGCGCTTTGATAAGATACGAAGCGCCTGCTTTCCGTAACCCCTCATCCCCGGCCCTTCTCCCACAAGGGGAGAAGGGAGTCACTGCTACCCGATCTCCCCTGGCATGCCTGCGTCCGGACAGCGTGCGGGCGTCCCGACCGACGTGCGGCTGGGCGCCGCACCTACATCTCATATCGATTAACGCCATTTGCGTATCATATTGATGCAGCACCATTTGGTATGAGTGGAGCGGCGCAGCACACTGCTTTGTGAATCAGTATCAGGGTGTGATGTGCAATAGCTCAATATCGGCGGCATGGATTTCGGCGGGGCACTCACCAGTCTTACATTCGCCGCTGGTGCCAGCGATGAGCGTGATTGAGACAGCCTGAACCTGGGTGCTATCGACTGCGGGCAGGCGGTCGATGATGGCTTCCTGGAGGTTCAGATCGATGGTATACCAGCCTGGTTTAACAAAGGTGTAGTTCTGGCTTCCACTCGATTCAAAGTATTGATCTTCGTTGTAGCGATCCGCATTAAGCCAGACCAGTTGGCCCAGTGTCGCTTCGGTTGTATCACGCTGCGGATGCAGCGTGAGAACAAAGCCAGCCAGGCCGGTACAGGCCCGAAGCAGGCCCCAACAGGTACTTTCGGCGGAGAGATTGATTTTGGCGCGGAGGGTTACATCGAGCGTGGTCATGGTAATGAACTGGCTGATACGCAATTCTGTGGGGCCATTGTGGTTCAGACGAATCGCTTTGCCAGAGTTGGCGGCGGTGGTTTCAACAACTTCGGTGACGCTCTGACCTTCAATGGTCTCACCGATGAACCGTTCCCAGCCCTGCTGCCAGTGCTGCTGAAAATCGCCATTTTGCACAAGGTTTTCGGGTGGTGTGGGCGTGGCTGTTGCAGCAGCGATAGGCGTTCCCGCTTCATTTTCCACAACCACCGTGGGTGTTCCCGAACCGCCGCTGCAGGCGCTGAGACCAGCGAGGATAAACAGCAAGACCAGAACAGAAGGGCGAGAAAACATAACAGGTGCTCCTTTGGGCAATCGATGGGGTTACGGTATGGTAATGCCAGTACAGTCATCATGAGAACCAAACGGCGGGTCGGTCTGAATAATGCGAATGGTTTGAAAGCCCATGGGCGTAAGCAGTTGGGTTAAGGCGGTATGGGTTTCCTGCTCGGCATAGGCCAGAATACCATACTGACAGGCGGCCTGGCGGATCTCGGCATAGGCATGTTCCTGGGCTTGTTGTTGCATATCGGATTGAATACCCGGCAACAGTCCTTCGTTGGTCACTATCTGAACATTGTGCATCTCTTGACTGACAATGGTAGCGGGTGGGATACGCACCCGCACTTCGCTGCCGTCGATAGTAATATCGGTTTCGCTGATCTGATTGAGGTCGATACCTGCGAGGATCGTACCTTCGGCTTGCAGCCAGAGCTGCTCAGCGGGCAAAAATGCAAACCAGGCTTCATTGGTAACTTCGACATGCACTTGAGAGGTAAATTCGGCGGTCACAAGCGTATTGCGGCTACGAATTTCGGTGACAATAGCCGGGGCTGTTTGCACGGTGAGAGCGCCCAGCCCAAACCATGCTGGATTGAAGACCACGATAAGAATGATGGCTCCTACGGTGATGGCAAGGATCAGCCGGATGAGTGGAGCAAATAGACAGCCCAGAAGATTTTTGAAGATATCTGCCATGATCGATCCTTTATGGTGTATGTAGAACGGCAATAGATATATATTTATATGTTTTTATTTTGGTACTGGTCGTTTCCAGGGTGGTAACACTGAGCCTATTGTTTCACTAGGTAACCAGATGACTTGAGCATAGTAAATCTTTTCCGTTCCATCTGTCCATCCATTTTCTGTACAAAGAATATCACAAAATTCATCTTCCTTCATTCCAAAATGCTTTGCTTGCTTCTTTGCATACTCTTCAACTGACATATCTTCTTCAACCACATCAATAAGCGGATCAGGACAACCTGATAGCAGGTTGATGATCAGTGCAACGAATAAGGGAGACAGGGCATAGACAGATGGCAATACCAACGGTGGAAAATACTGAGCGAGTATATTCCAAAAGCCAATGATAGCAATGACAAGACCTGAATCTATCATAGAGACAGGCTTTAGTGCTAACAGAGGTTTGAGAGGATGTTCGAATCTGAAGCCTCGGCTTGATCCCATTTCTATGATCCAACGATGATAGATACGCCACTCTTCATGGATAGAGAACCATGCAACGATAAAAATGGCTATTACGATCCCGATGATCATGATTTCAAGGCCAAAATTGATAGGACGTACAATGCCGATATTGGTCATTGCAAAGAGACCATAAAGTAGAGTGAGGAGTGTATAGACCCATGCCGTAGGTAACACACAGTTGAGGATACTCCGTACTAAATTCTTCATGGTGTCCTCTTTCCTATTGATATAAGTGCATCTGATGGTAAACCATGGAGTATGGTGATATAGCTCATACCAAATGCATCAAGCGCCGAGATCTGATGCAGTGTCATTGTTCTTGAAGTCCAGTGGGAGAACATTGATTGCAAATCACGGTTCAGCACTAGATATTTCTGGATACGATAAGAATAGTCATCTTCCCTTTGATATGCATACGGCAACATGATTGTCGCTCGTTTTTGCAGGTCGTTTGTAATATTATAGGACGTGTATTGGTGATCTTCAAACTCGGACAGTACCTGATAAAGAGATTTTGCAGCAGTATGGTGGAGAAAACCAATTGTGATGTTTCCAACATATTCCTGTAATTGTTGGTTAAGGATATCAGTTAATTTATTTGGATCATGGAGTAGGAGAGGGGTTAAAGCATGGCGGTCTATAATCCACATAAGATTCTTTTGGGCAAGATGAGATTCAATCTGGGCAGAGAGCAAACGATGAAGCGATTCGTATCCAATGTGCTGGTAGACCACACAATCTGGGAGAGCAGGTTTTTTTGGATCCTGGTCAACGATTTTTTCTAATTCTTTTACTGTTTCTTTAAGTGTTGCACAAAATGATGAACTTGATGGGCCTGAAACTGACAATGGAGCAAAAAAATAGTCTTCGCAGCGTTTCAGGTACTTCTGGAGAATACCACTGTGTGGCTGTGTCTTATCGTGATCGCCATAGATGACTTTCTCTAACTGTTCATCGATTTCGGCCACTATTTGTTGCTCAAAACGCCACTGACACAACCAGATAGCCCCTCTATTCAAAAAGAAGAGCAAAGCATAGATGATAATGATGGCTAACGTCCATGCAATTACGACAAATGATAGGTTCATCTCGATCCATACTGGAAGGACTGTTCCTCCAAGTGCCTGGTTAAAAACCAATAGATACAGCGGTGTTATCCAGATAATCGCAAGCCGCATCATGACCGCGACGGGAAAAAAACGGTTGCGCAGAGCTTTTAGTAACTTCCTCTTTTGTTTCTTTTTGCGTTCATCTCGTAAAGTACTCCGGAGGCGATTGAGATTGATATCTCGATCTTGCTTGATCCACAGTTCGCGTGCTTCGCCTGTCTGACGGTAATTTTGTTCTAATGTCTCGAGTAGCAAGAGGGCCTGTTGTATTCCGCTGTTGGGATGAGCAATTAATTGAGCTAAAATGTCAGCTAAAGCTGTATTTACGTCCATCAGATGGCCTTTGTTTAGTGGTATCCCAAGACGGTCTACTATCTCTTCAGACCATTCATCTTCTCCTTCTTTTTTTATATTTTTCAATTCTTCGTGAACTTTCTCCCACCAGGTATGAATGGGTAAATCACGCCCATGAACGCGAAGACGTATGCGCCAATAACGTCTTTCAATCTGGATACGGGGTAATGTGTCGTAGAGTTCCTGTTGTCTTGCATCAAATCCAGCTATGCGTCTATGAAAACGTCGTGTCAAAGGCGTCTGCCAAAAACGTTGGAGCCAGTAGCGTCTGGGCCGCAATCTCAGCGGTAAACCTTGTGTAGCAATAGTGCAAAACTGTTTGGGTTTGAACCAGTCTTGATACGTCTGGATTTCTGGTATGTGTTTGGGCGGAAGATTGGTGAGATAATCGCGAATTAAACGTTGTACCTGGGCGTGAATCAGTGCATTACTCACCTCACCGATGGGCAGATACAGACGGACTGCACCGAAAGCACTCCAGCGTGCTGTGGTGTTCGTGTTTAAATAGTGCTGATCGGGTAACTGTTGCTGTGTTATGGTATCACCCAAAAGGCTTAAGAGCAGCGCTTCCAGATAATTGCAGGTTGCCAGAACAACTTCACCAGGGGATGCTGCAACCGAACGATTCTGCCTTTCGTCCGATAACACATAGCATGCCTCAAAGCATGTTTTGCGTTTCGCGTTTCGTGCAAGTTTATCCAGGGCATCTGCTGCACTTTCCGAGGAAGAGGGTACACTTCCCGATGAGGAGGTTTTTCCAAATCGGTCATTATCTGTACAAAGGATCAGGTTGATGCTCAGAGGTTGCTGTAATGCACCAAGACTCTCAGCAACCTGAATCATCGTATTAATATACTGACTGATTGCTGGTATGACCAAATAGACATGTATATGAATATAACCACCTGTCTGACTCCCAGTATCGATGGCAGTGGGGTGAAGCACCTTGCGTAACCAGGATGATCTTGCTTGTGGATCTGTAGGAACGTCTGTTTCAATATCGAGGTGTAGACTATTGACAAGATTTGCATCAAGATGATCATCGGCTTCCCAAATCAATCGCTGAATGGTATGAAGATTGAGAAATGCGTGTTTTTCATGATCACCAGTACATTCGATATACTTGTCATCCTGGATATACGTAAGACTACTGAATGGTAGCTTAGCATATCCTGTATTCGGACTAAAATGTCGATAGATATAGATGCGATTAAGCAGCAGACTCATCACTGCTAGGCCGAACTTACCAGAACCTATGACCACCAGACGACCTACTGGTGGGTTGTTCTGGGGAGTTATCAATGGTAAAGAAGTTGGTGCGTTATGGATTGACGACATCAGGTACTCGTGTATACTGACCATTGATATGAAGTTGTTCTTGCTGTGAAAACGTATCATACGCTTGTTTGCATGTCATTATCTCTGCAATATGCTTTAGTTCAGCAGCATGTTCCAGCCGTAAAACATCGAGACGAAAGGGATTACTTCCTACTGTAAATTGACCCCTCTTTGAATCAATATATTCTTTGAAAAGCTCCAGGATGCTTGGATGGCGAACAGGATGTGTTGGCAGGCAAAGAATCATAAAACGTTCGAGTTTGCCTTCATCGGGAAAAGGTTGAGCACCCCAAAATGCGCTTTTCAGATTGGACATAAGATGGTTAATCATGACCTTGAGACCTTTGATCATCTCTTTCTGATGGTCACGTGCTTGTTGTTCTGGGGTCAAGAAGAAACTGATAAGACTAGCTTTTGTGCGAATTTGTTGATCTACTATCACTTCAAGCAGTTCATCCAGTAATGCCTCTCGTTCCCAGTGTTCAAAGGTGACTGTTTTTATGTTATAAGTGTCAGCTGTTATCAGGTCACTCACATCAGTTACCGTTGCCAGTCGACCTAATAGTCGTGTACTTCCAGTTTCAGGCACCAATCCGAGTAGTTGTATTGCTTCCGAGGGTTTTAATATCTGTCGATCCTGATCTTCGGTTGGGTGTAATGTTCGTTCTGGGCGAACATAGTCCTGAAGGATATCAAAGCTAAACAATCTACGGAAGAGCGCAGCCAACGTTTGAGCGTCACCTGGCAAAGACGGATCAATATCCATATCATAATAAAGCGCTTCACGTCCATCACCACGCTCGCTTTCCGTTGTTGCTTCACGCTGCCGGGCATGTTTGCTTTCTTGTTCCAATCGACTTGCCAGTACCCGTGCTTGCTTTGGAAAGGATCCTATCTGTTTTGCAAGTTGATCTAGAGTACGAACAACATACGTAAAGAGTCGCTCACTTCCAAGATGGTCATCTGATTCTGGAGCAAGTAAACGGAAACGCACTAAGTCATCAGTAGATTTTTTCTCTTCTTCTTCGTAAGATTGTGCACTTCTACCAGGTAAGAGTGTATCAACTAGTTGACCGAATGGACCAAGACGCTCCAAAACCGTAACTCGGATATTCCCTCTTCTGGCTTGATCAATCTCCGTTTTACATACAGCGATGTCGTCGGTATACCTGGTGTATTGCTCTTTACATATATCGGTTGCGATGGCAATGGCATTGATTCCATAGTTTTTCAAAAGGTCACGTACTACCCATTCGAAGGTTCTTCGTACAATCAACGATTTATGCTGTTGTGCTACCCGGTTATACTCATCTGGTGATATCTCTGTTCCAATAAGATTGGTTGTCTGTGACTGTGCAATCTGCTCGATATTATCCATAAATGCATCAATGGTTTCTTCCAATCCTTTTCTTTGTTCTTTATGCCGTTTATCTTCTACTAGATTGAGCAGATAACGCCGTTTTAAATCGGCAAGGAGGCTATCGCTGATTTTCGTCTGCGGTAAATTCAATGCCCCTACCGCAAATGATGTATAAAACTGTTCGGTTTTATCAAGATTCACAGACATTTCACCCAGAGGAACTGCCATATTGTTCATCGAAGCGAGATAGAGAAAATGTGCAATCTGGTGTGTCACATCGTTCAAACTGCTCAACGCTTTACCGCGTCCTTCACGTCCAATCAGAAAGACACCATCAAAGATCGCATGAGTAAGCTGGATCGGAGACTTTTCACCAGGATATTGTACCGAGAACCCACCTGGCTTATACCAGAACGCATTGAGTTCTTTCAATGCAGCATAGGCATTCGCCTTAATACGAACTTTCTGGCGATCACTGGGCATGGTTAGCTCGAATACTGATGGCAGGACAAAGATACCATATATTTGAACCTCGGTATTCTTATGGCTTCGTAGTCGGGCTGCCAGATCAAGAAAAATACCTGCTCCAGTACCACCACAGACAGATGCAACAATAAAGACTTGTCGCGCCGACTTTTCTACTGGTACACTGAAACCAGCACGTATTGCTTGAAATTGGGCTGAAATCGTATTGAGATTTTCCACTTTCTCTTGTATCAGTGACCATGTTTCTGGATATGCATGAAAGAGCGCAACCCGACCTAATGCACGTATCTGGCGAGCACCAAGATGAATGATACCTGGTGGAAGGATACCTGGTGGAAATGTGTTCCACCACTTTTTTACCGCCTCATTTTTCTTTGTAACATGATCTGGATCGAACCCACCCAGGAAACTATATTCATCTGGTCGTAGAAATTCCTGTTCCGGGCGGTTGGTATATGCTACGCTATCAACCACAAGGAACTGCACTAAGTCTGGAGTATCAGCATACTGAGCTTTTTCCCAGTCAAGCCGAATACGTCGTTTCAACGCACGAACTACTTTGTCTCCAGTACCGCCAGCACCAATGATCAGCGATGGTATAATCATCTGATCACGAAACTTCCAACCATCGTGTATTGCCATACATTTGCTCCTTGAAACTTTCTCAACAAGAAGGAACAACAAAGACTGATAGCGCCCTCACTTACGCTGACGTGAACGACTCGTGGAATGCTGACTGGAACGGGATGTCGCACCACTGCCAGAACGCTCGCTGGAACGTGATGTTGCACCACTGCCAGAACGCTCGCTGGAACGTTCCGATCGACGGGAATCAGATCTTCGTCTTCGTCTTCGTCCTACCCCAAAAAACCAGAGCAAAAACAATGCCACAACGATGACTGATACACAATTGCCAGCACGCCAAGGCCCCTCAAACCAGAAGGGCCAGATAGCATTCAACCAACTATATTTGGTATAGGTAACTTGCAATGCATCTGGTTGTTCGGCCTGATTTTCACGTTGCACGATAATATTCGCGGTGATGTCCTGGTGTGTATTCAGATTGCCCAATGTGAACAGCAAAGGCGATGGTTTATTCGTAAACTGAAGCAACGCCGTATTGGGTTGAGTTAACCGATTGATGGCACCAAATTGTAATTCGGGCGTATCCTGGGGTGTTGCCGATGTTACCTGGAGTTCTACCTGATCAACCGTCGCACACACTGGTAGCTCAATCGGAATATCTGCGGTCTTTCGCTGATCTTCACCAAAGACATGAAAGCACAGAAGATCGAACCAGCCTGGCAGGGTACAATACCCACCCAGATCAACCGTCTGAGGATTGGGTAAGTGAACTGCCCCAAACAAATTGCTCCCTTCAATGGGAATGCGCTCTGGTGTAATCGGGATATCAGTATTGCTTGAAAAGATCAATGTTCCGCGGTAGGCTGTCTCTGGCAATGTACACAGATCAATCCTGCCATCTGGCTGTAGTACGGTTGTTGTACTTCCAGTAAATTGATCTTGAGCAAGATCAACCTTGACATTGTTCAGACGCATAGCTACATCGGGAGACAGATTTTCCCACTCAATACGTGCTTGAAGATCAATAGTACGCCCGATATCTTCAACGGAAACGGTGAGGGGAACGGTAGTTTGCAGGATTGCGAGTGAAAGTTCTGAAGGTAATCCACTAATTTGGACTCCACCGCAACGAAGTGTTTCAAGGACGGGAACTTCGGCGGGGGTGACGGGTAAACCAGATGAACTCTGAAAAACAAGTTTGCCCGTATATTGACCAGGTTCGAGATCAGCACAGAGCACAGATGGGCCAGTAACATGCAAAGTACTGTCCTGTTTATTGACAAATGAACTTTCTTGCAAACTGACACGAAACAATCCTTCGGCAAGACCAGACCGTGGTTGATCAGTCCACTCGAGACGAGCAGTCAGATCGACTCTTCGATCTGGTTCAGTTACTTCAACAGTGATGGGAATCTGACCTTTGTGAAAGTCAGCCAGGGTCAAATTTTGCATCTGTACTCGAATAGTACCAGTCGTCTGTACCTGTAAATCAAGTTGATCGCCATAGCGCAAGGCATCAGCTGTACGCACTGCATTCAGCCAGAACAAGGTGCGATACGCTGTACCTGGCTGAATATCAATCAGTGATTGGGATTGATAGCTGTTGCCGTTTGCTTGAAGTGCCTGGGGACCATATACAACCTGTCCCGTATTGGTATCAATCACCAGTGCGGAAAGGGTTGAACTCTGAATCAGTCCCATATTCCCTTCCAAATTGACAATGAGACGAGCCTGACCATTCGGTTCCGTCTGAATCTGACCCTGGGAATCAGGGTTCACTGCTACCAGTTGAGGCAAATCTGGCTCCTGATTCGGAACTGGAGCTAGTGAGAAAGTTTTTACCACCTGAAGTGGTTGTGTTCCGGTACCCAACTGAATAGCGGCTTGTGACTGTTCTCCTGAAAATTGTTCAAACAGCAGGGTCTGCTGTTGATCGTCAAGAGCAATGCCTCCAGATTGGCCATTGATGCTCATCGATCCCAGCATGTTACTCGGTGTACTAATACGAGCGATAAGTGTTTGCGATGAACCTCGTGGTAGAAAATAACCAATCTGAGTCGGATCATCAGCAGGAGGATAGGCTAATGCCGGGCGGAAGTTGGAACGAGCAATGACCACAATCATACCACCTGGGGCTACCTGCCAGCTGCCTTGAACCGGTGATTGCATGACTGGTAAGAGATAATATTGTTGCTGGGCTGCATCGGGTTGACACTCCGGATCACCAGGACAAGTCCGGTTGGTCCCATTGTCAATGATGGATTGATTTGGACTCAGAACCAGATCTAATCGGTTTACTTGCTGTATCTGATCAACATTCAAATTTGGTGTGGTTGTATCTAGCACTTCTACATAACGATCCGGTTTCAATTCACTATATATTCCAGCAAAAGTGGAAAGTAGTTCATTTGCACCATTAATTGAGCGTGATGATATCCCCAAACTTGAAAGAAATTGGATATTCAACCCAAGTTCAACTGGCACAACTGTAATACCCTGTTTGAGTGCATCTTCGACAGCAGGAACCGGGTTATCACTGGGTGCACCATCAGTCAGGATGAGCAGATACTTGCGAGCGGCATTGCTTGTTTGAAGCTGTGTGATACCTTCTTGAATAGCTGTTACCATAACGGTACCGCCAGAAGAAGCACAATTGCTTTTTGTGATAGATGCTGTTTGTGTGGAACGGTTGTTTGTGGGACCTAATGCTGCCAATGGTTTCATGGTGGATGAAGTATCACCAAAGCATATTACCCCAACTTCATCCCAATCATCACCGACATCCATAATCAAACGTGTTGCAGCGTAACGCCAATCATTTGGATCATTGCCATCCATACTGCCTGAATTATCGATAACCATGGCCAGAGCAACACCATCTTGATTTTGCACTGTCTGGGCAGAGAGCATTGATGACGAAAAGAATAGTCCAGATACAAGTACAAATGTAAAAAACGACCAATGATACAACTTTCTCTGCCAGATACCCATCATTAGAGCAACAAATCTTGAAAGGAAAGGAGTGAGCATCAAAAACTCCTTGATCGAAAAAACTAAGATCGTATATCTTCGTATGAACCTTCTTTTGATGATCCAATTGCCACCTAGTGGCTGAACCATCTTGATATGATGAGTAGAACCTGCTTGCCGTGTCGTCGTGCGGATGCAGGCCGCACCTACAGCTGAATTCATCAGATCAACGTGGTTATAGCACTAGTATATCCACAAACGTCTTGATTGTAAAATAATTTATTTATGTGTATTTGTATTAATATTAAAGCACTTTCATTTGACATCACGGCGTTTCTCCTTCCAACGGGTTTAGCATGAATCATGCATGCACAGAACGTGCTCTTCTCTGATATGTACCGGAAACACTCGATTTTTTCACCTGGACTTGGGTACTGAAAATGTTCGCATCTCTTTCTCAACATTCAAACAGGAGTCAAGATGTTTCCCATACATGAACCAGTCTCAAAAACCCTGGCGAAGCAAAATCAGGACACACGCCAATTGTACAAAGCCCAGAAAATTGACACGATAGCGCTCGTAGCGTACCACCAGCCGACGATCGTTCTGCAGCCAGGCAAACGCCCGCTCGACCTTCCAGCGTCGCTTCGCTCGGCGCAGGGGTCGCCCATCCTGCGTCGTTCCCTTCCGGTTCCGGCGGTGCGGGGCGATCAGCTCGATCTGCTGCGCC
>JAAURD010000088.1 GCA_012034075.1 Chloroflexaceae bacterium
ACATATTCAAAGGTGACGGATAGCTGGTTCATCATGATCGGTTCGCCTTCAAACGGCACGGTTTCATTATCGACATTGACCACTTCAACCCCTGGTTCCAGCGCAATCGCTTGGCCATCGGCACTCCAGACCATATCGCCCGCCTGTACTTCGACTGTTTCAAGCGTGGCACCACCATTTTCAATGGTTGGCAACTGAGTGAGCGCAGCTGGCTGGTAATCATAGCTGTAGCTGGTAGCACTGGGAGCATTGAGCAACAAACCAGCAACAATCCTCGTATTGGCATTGGATTCGGTCAGGTTAAAGAGCGTGGTGGGTTCCTGGCTAAAGCCAATCACCACCGTATCAGTATCGTCGGCCATATCCCATTCGTGAATGTTGGCCGCATAGTATTCAGTCGGGTTGGGCTGAAAGCCAACCAGATTGTTGCTCGCCGCTTCGGTTTCCAGGCGATTAAACAGCGGCAGGCTCACCATATCTTTGGTAAACTCCTGCTGCACAATGCCATACTGCTCCTGGCGCACTTCACGGTCCAGGCTGCTATTGGCAATAGCTATGGCCTGACTGGCGCGTTCGTTACACCAACCCATATAGTTCTGACCTTCCCAATTGTTCGAGGGCAGCGGCGACTGGTCACACGCATATAACGTGCGCCCTTTAGGATCAACACTGCCGACCCAGGCAAAGCCTGCTAGCTCAAATTCACGGCGATTCAGGCCGCTATCGGCACCAAAGACAAAGGATGCTGATGTATGGTTGCGTACCATATCAATACCACAGTTGCTTCGTAGTTGCTGCTCAAGCACAGCCGACCAGGTCTGGCGAAACTGCGCATCAGTGGTTAAAAACTCCACCGAAAGCAGATCGCCGTCAGCATTCACTCGTATTTCCTCACCATCGGGCAAGGTCCAGCCAGCCTCTTCGAGCAATTGCTGGCCCTTTTCCGGGTCAAAGGGATAGACCGTAATGCCATCATCGGTATAGGCCCAGTGGCTACGCGGCAAAAACGTATCCATAAGCAATTCTTCGCGTTCTGCCTCGCTCAATGTTGGATAGACCGACTCTATCAACTCGAGGCGGTTGGCGCAATAGGCTATCGCCTGACGCACGCGCACATCACTTAAAATCGGGTGGGGCGTGGTATAGATTTCACTCCCCTCAGTGCCAGGGTCACTGGTAGCAGTATCGTCTGGCGTCGTAGTGCTATCGGCTGAAGCATCGGTGTCGGTTTCGGTTGCATCAGGCTCGCTGGTTGCTGATGCATCAGTGTCAGTTGCTGCACTGGTTGGTTCCGTCGTTTCTACAGCCATGCGTTCGACCGGGCCGCTGCCACAGGCAGCCAGCAGGGCCAGGAGCAGCATCATCGAGAGAGCAATACCCAGATTGCGCATTGCTTGTTTCATGAAGAGTTCCTTTCCAGAAAGGTGTTCAAAGCGGGCAGTACCAGGCTGATCGTGTTCAGTGTGGCTGGCCTGACCAGGTTGTTCCAGTATGAGTAGAGTCAATTATATACCATGCTGCAAGCAGCATGCATTGTATCAAACGTATCAAAAGCGATGTTGCTCTGCTACACAACGTATCTGGGTATGGTATACTACCATCTAGTCAGCCGCCGTTGGTGGCTTCTTTATGGTGCGTTTGTTCAGCAACACAGAACGAACAACCAGAGGAACAATCAAACGTATGGAAGAACAACCGTCAACCCAGACAACCAAGAACCCCGTGCAACTCTTTTTGACCGGTTTTGCCATGGGGTCAGTCGATATTATACCGGGTGTTTCCGGTGGTACTATGGCCTTTATTCTGGGGGTGTATGAACAACTCCTCAATGCGATTAAATCGGTCGATCTCACTCTGCTCAAACTCCTGGTAAGCTTCAAATTCAAAGCAGCACTGGAGCATGTTCATTGGACATTTCTGCTCCCTTTGATGCTCGGCGTAGGCACCGCGATTTTTACGCTAGCCCACGCAATTAGCTGGATGCTGGAAAACCAGCCGGTGCTGCTCTTTTCCTTCTTTTTTGGCCTGATTCTGGCCTCTATTGTTGCAATTGGAGATGCTATTACCTGGTCGCCAGTTGCGGTGATCATGCTGCTCGTGGGCGCAGCTATCGGCTTCCTTGTGGTGCAACTGGTACCACTGGATATGTCACATACCCCACTGATTGTCTTTCTCAGCAGCGTGGTTGCGATTATGGCGATGATCTTGCCTGGTATCTCGGGCTCGTTTATTTTGCTGATGCTCGGCCAGTATGACTACATTCTCAATGCGGTGAAATCATTCGATATTGGCGTGCTCATCATTGTTGGTACAGGGGCACTGGTCGGTTTGCTGGGCTTTGCCCGTGTGTTAAGCTGGCTCCTTCAGCATTATCGCCAGGCCACCATCGCTATGCTGGTGGGCTTTATGATTGGCTCTCTGTGGAAAATCTGGCCCTGGAAGGTGGCCACCTCTACCCGCATCAATAGCCATGGCGAAACGGTGCCGTTGACGGAGCAGAATATCTGGCCCAACATCGCCACCAACGAGTTCTGGGTTGCTGTTGCCATCTGTGTGGTTGGGTTTTTGCTCTTCTGTTTTCTCGACCACCAGCAATCTGGTCGCAACCCGCTCTTTCGGCTCTTTGGTATGGACCGCAGTAAACTCAAAGAAGCTCCCCAAACCAGAACCTGACACTCGATACCGATTGGCTTATGGCGCCGCCTGACAGGGCAGCAGGCGGAGCCATTCTAAACGTACCGATGCACCATCACCAATGCCGACCGGATCCACGCGCAATCCAGTAATCGTTCCACGCCAACCAGGGCGCTGCTGCAAATCGTGCAGATGGTATGTTTTTGCCGATGAACGCTGCGTCAGGCTCCATACTATCGAGCGCTCTTCCTCAACTAGACCACGTTCATCCATAAAAAAGAGTTGCAATGTATGGTCGGCGGTGGCTTTGGCGAGCCGCAGTTCAATCGCACAATAGTCAGCAGCAGCAAGCGCCATGGCCGGACTCTGGAGATACGGGTCAACCCCTGGCACAAACTCCCAGCCGGTTGCGGTCTGTCGTTCATCCGTCACGTTGTACCCACGCCAACCCCAGCGCCCGCTTGCAAAGTTCCAGCCATCACTTGCGGCGAGCTGCTGTGCCGATGGCAAGCGATAGTACTGACTGAGACCTGCGCCAATCTCCAATGGGACAAGCTCTTGAACATATGTTCCTAAACACCCAACAATATCGTCTTCGGTCAGCTGAAATCGGTCAAAAAGGGGATCGATCACAACAGATGACTCGACATGAGATGGATGCAGCACGCCATCGCCTATGAGCACGGCATTGCCCTGCGCCATCGTCGCCTCGATACGCTGCTGTAGCTGGGTACAGGCCAGCTCCCAGTTGCCATCGGTCTCGGCCAACAGCGTATTGAGTGATAGCGCATTCATGCGAGACGAGTAGTAGTGCAGATACAGCTCTTGCAAGCCATCGGGAACGAGCAGGAGATCACCGGGCTGACTCTGTTCCGTCAGTGCATGGGTGATGGCATACTGTGGCGTGAGATCACCGCGACCACGGGAGACAATTGCTTCATAATTGAGCAGCAAGCTACTCACACCAACCGCGAGGGCCAGCCAGACACCAGGGTGCCAACCTGGCCCACCCACGCGCAAAGCGAGCACCAGCAGCAGCAGAAACGGCGGCAGGCTAGCAATCCAGAACTCAATATTATCGGGCTCCCACCAGAAGAAAAACAGGCCATAGCTCAGCAACCATGCCACCAGACAAGCCACCAGACGCGGATAGGCGGCGATGAGATGTTGGGCATACAACACGATCAGACCAAGCAGGAGCAAGCCGAGCAGGGCGCCACCAGGCTGGGCCAGCGTATCAGCCAACCCGGCCGCCAGATCGACCCAGTTATCACGCTCGATAGGGCCACCCCACCAGCCGGTATGGGCATAGGCGGTAAGCCATTGAACAAAATCGGCCAGCGACTCAATATCATCGCTCATCAGCGCAACCAACACATAGGGCACACCGGTGACCAATGCCAGTGGCAGCCCATAGGCGATAAACAGCCCGAGACTGCGCTGCAACGGCCACGGCTTGCCCATGTTCGTTTGACGATGCAGTGCCAGCAGCAATGCCACCCCGACCGGCAGACAGAGCAGCATATTGGTCTGATGAAAGAGCACGGCGATACCCTGGCATAGGCCTAGTAGCAGCCCCAATTGCAACGATGGACGTTGCAAGAAACACACGATCAACCAGAGACAGAGCATAAGAAAGCATGCGGCAATGGTGTAGACTTCCACTTCAACCGCATAGTACCAGTACGCGTAACTGCCCCAGAGCAACACGGCTGCGCAGAGGGCTAGATCAACACGGCGGGTGAGTTGCTGAACCAGCAACCCGCAGAGTAACACCCCAGTAGCACCGGCCAGTGCGTTGACGATCTGAAGCGGGAGCAACACACTGCCTTGCCAGCCCATAATCTGAACGAGCGAGCGTATGAACGCACCCAATGGACCGTAGGCCAGATGGTGCGGATGGAACAGCTCGGCCCATGGTTTGCGGTCAACATCGAAGACATAGGAGAGCGCATCAAAGGTATGCGCACGCGTCAGAGTCAACAGAAAACAGCAGAGACTAAGACCAGCGACAAGGAGTGGCAGCACCATGTGAAGGTGCAACCGTCCGGCCTGAACGACGCTGGTAACCGAAAGAGACCGTGAAGGGACAAGACCCATCCGTCACGTTCCAGACCGTTGCTGCCAGGTAGAACGGGGTGGCGTGAGACTCAATTGATCGCCAATACTGGTTGCGGTTGTGTTGATGACACCCGGTGGCAATTCGATGACATACCGTGCGCCCCAGACACCGGCATAGGGGCGATTGGGCGGCATGGCTTCGCGTAGCCCCAGCACCTGATCCTGTTCGCTCAGAAACAACACATCGATGGGAAAACGCATAAAGAAGGTGTGAATACTCCATTCTGGGTAGATGATCAAGCCCTGGCCCGGCTCCAGGCCAGGATGCCCCATCAGGCCCTTCCAGCGCGTCAGAAACGTCTGTGCCACTTCACAGGCCGTTGCCAGTGTGGTCGAACGTGTTTGATTCACAATGGTAAGAGAGAGCGCGGCCATACATTCTTTCCTGAGCTAACGATGTTACGCCAGAAGCCTGCTGAAAACGCTTTCAGCAGGCTTCTCTTGTCATCGGTTTTTATATCCCACTGAGCAAGTGTAAACGGCTAACACCGCAATGTCACACAGATTAGACGTTGACCCCCATGAGCTTGGGAATGGCTGGCCCAAGAATGATCACAAAAATCGAAGGGAAGATCAAGAAAACCATCGGGATGAGCATCAACACAGGCGCCTTTTGGGCCTGTTCTTCAGCCCGCTGGCGTCGTCGAACGCGCAGTTGGTCCGACTGCAAGCGCAAAATTTTCGACATCGATACACCAAGCTGTTCGGCTTGAATAATCGCCCCCACAAAGGTCTGCACGTCTTCAACGTCCGTGCGGTCAGCCATATCGCGCATGGCCTCACGCCGTGAACGGCCCAATCGCACATCGCTAATAACACGCTGAAACTCCTGCGAGAGTTCATTATCCCATTTATCCGTCACCCGCTGCATCGCCAGGTCAAAACCGAGACCAGCTTCAACACTAATGGTCAGCAAATCGAGTGAGTCGGGCAATGAACGCAGAATATTATGCTTGCGTTTTTTAATCTGCTGCCCCAACCACATACCCGGTAGGAGATAGCCCAGACCAGCACCAATAGCGGTATACATCATCGCCGATGCCGTATCCATGGACATAAAGGTAACAAATCCGAAAATCACAAAGAGCAGTATTGCCAGGCCCGTGCGCAAACCGCTAAACATAGTTGGTGTAATACCACCAGGGTTGCCCGCTGCCTGCAACTGCAGTCGTAACTTCTCGCTACTGTTCTTGGGACTCATCTTGCCCAGAGCGGCCAGAGCGGTTCGCCAGAGGGGAAAAATAACGCGATCGAGAAACGATTGCTGAAGCTCCATTTCCTCCAGCGACAGGGTGGGTTGGGTTACTTCGCCAAGGCGTTCACTAATCGCCTTGCTCTTTTTTTGACTCTGCGATATCAGTACAAAGGCAACAACTGCTACCAGAACCAACACTATGCCACCACCAAGAATGAATATCATATTTTGATCCATCAGGAAACCTCACACTTCAATATCAACAATCCGCATAATGAGATAATAACCGGATGCAATCATCATACCAGCACACACAGGCATACAACACCAGGCATCCGGGGGCAAGCCAAACGTTAAGAGTGGCGCCATATAGGTTGGGTTGACTGCCGAAATATAGAGACCCATACCAATTGGCAGAAAGGTAATCACATAGCCTGAGAGACGCCCTTGAGCGGTCAGGGTCTTAATTTCACCTTTGATACGTACCCGTTCACGAATCGTATGCCCGATGGTATCGAGGATTTGCGCCAGGTTGCCACCGACCTCGTGCTGAATATTAACCGCAGTAATGAGCAGATCCAGGTCCTCTGAAGGCATGCGCCGGAGCAGGTTATTGAGCCCATCTTCGGTTGAACGCCCCAGAGCCACCTCAGTCACAACTCGCTTAAACTCCGACGCGGTGGGTTCGGGAGCTTCACGGGCAACCAGGTCCATGGTTTGCAAAAAGCTATAGCCACCACGAAGCGAGTTTGCCATCATGGTAATGGTATCGCCGAGTTGGGCATTAAATGATTTGACGCGTGAACTGATACGCTGTTTCAAATAGATATCGGGAACAAAAGAGATCACGACTGCCCCCACCAGCGCCGAGATAATCAGTGACTCGGTACTAGCACGACCGATATAGCCGCCAATAGCAGCACCAAGAACTGCTGCGGCAATCTTCATGCCAATAAACTCGACCACTCGGAGTTTTAAATCGGCCTGAGCCAGTTGTTTGGCAATGCGGCTACCCTCTTTGCTCTTGGACACCGCCGCATCAATATCGGAGAGCGCTGAAGCGGCCCCAGCATCGGCAGATTCACCGCCGGTAAAGGTCTTTAAACGCTCTGAGGTAGCATCGCGGCCAAACGATCGCATGGCGATGACGGCACCAACAACCACAAAGACCAGTAAGATTGCCCCGGCCGCTGCAAATGGCAAGATTTGTGAAGAAAGTAGTGTCTCCATAGTTCCATCCTTCTGCTCGCTGGGCACACCCTGATACCGCACGAACACATCAGCGTGCGTTAGCCAAAAATGTTTGGCGGAAGATAGATATTTTCACGCTCAAACCGTTCGAGAAAGCGCGGTCGTGCACCAGTAGGCCGCAAATTCCCGACAATTCTGCCCTTTTCGTTGAGACCCGTTTGCTCAAACACAAAAATATCCTGGAGCAACGGTACATCGCCTTCCATCCCTTGCACTTCGGTGATAGCGGTAGCCTTGCGGCTGCCATCCGTCAGGCGCGATTGCTGGACAAAGAGATTGACCGCTGACACAATCTGTTCACGAATAGCTCGCTGGGGCAGATCCATACCAGCCATCATACACATTGTTTCAATACGGGTCACCGCATCTTTGGGCGTATTGGCATGGACAGTGGTCATCGAACCGTCGTGACCCGTGTTCATGGCCTGGAGCATGTCAAGTGTTTCGCCACCGCGACACTCCCCAACAATAATCCGTTCTGGACGCATACGAAGGCAGTTGATAACCAGATCACGAATAGAAATCTCGCCTTTGCCTTCAACGTTCGGCGGACGTGATTCGAGTCGGACCACATGCTCCTGCACCAGTTGCAACTCGGCCGCATTCTCCACCGTGATAAGCCGTTCGCCTTCAGGGATAAAGTTGGAGAGCACATTGAGCAGGGTTGTTTTGCCCGAGCCAGTACCACCAGAAACAACAATGTTGAGTCGGGAACGCACACAGGCATCCAGAAAATCGGCCATCTGGTCGCTGATGCTGCCAAAACGTACCAGGTCTTTAATCGTTAACGTCTCTTCTTTAAACTTACGAATGGTGATCACCGGGCCAACCAGCGAGATGGGTCGAATCACCGCATTGACACGACTACCATCGGGGAGACGCGCATCGACCATTGGGGATGACTCATCGATGCGGCGACCCAGTGGTGCAACAATACGCTCAATGATACGCAATACATGCTCATCATCGTGAAACTGCACATCAGTCAGGGTAAGACGCCCCTTCTGCTCAATGTAGATCTGTTTGGGACCGTTCACCATAATTTCACTGATATCCGGGTTACTGAGCAATACTTCGATTGGCCCAAACCCAAGCATATCGTTCACAATACTTTGGATCATTTGCGCCCGCTCAGAGCGACCAAGCACAATCTGCTCACTGTCCAGTACAGCATTAAAGATTTCTTCAATCTGACGGCGGTTCTGGGAATCATTCCCTTTTAAATTGCCATCTGTAGTCTCTAATAGTTTCTCCTGGACCCGGTCTTTAATATCGCGATACGATACCTCCTGCCGACCAGACGATGGCCGCGATTCAGTGGTGCTGGTCGACGCACCCTTTTTCTTATCAAGCGGCGATGTTGCTGTGGTATCTGCCCCAATCCGTTTTAAGAGTGACATGCTGTATTCCTCTCGGCTAAAAAATCATTGGCTACCCACCAACGGCTCAGGAACGACCAAAACCGAAAATGCGCGAGAGAAAACCACGCGGTTTTTCTTCTTTTGCAGCCTGTTTCCCACCGGTAGCATCAGTTGCTACTTTCACGCCGGTGATATTGGAGAGTTCACGCGCCAGCGCGAAAATATCTTTGGATGTGCGGTGATCGCGTTTATCAATGACCAGCGGCACACCCTGATTGATCGACAGACCCATCTCATACGGGGCATTGGCTATTTGCAAGCTCACTTTGCGCTGAATGTTGCTCTCAACATCAGACACCTTGATGCCCAGCCGGTTATCGGCTTTATTGAGCACCAGAATCATTTTATCGGATGGGTAGCCGAGCAATTCGGCCACTTCAAAAAACTGCTTCACGTTCTTGATAGAAGTCATCTCCAGGGTCATCAACAGCACAATGCGATCGGCACGGTCTAAGATCGCGATAGCCTTTTCCTGGAACGAAGATTGGGTATCAACCAGCACATAATCAAATTCCGATGCCATAAAATCAAGGATCGTCTGGACATGCTCCACCGTGACGGTTTCGCCCGTTTGTGGGTTTGGTGGCGAAAGCAGCACCTTGACTTTGGATGCATGGGTAGCCATCACATCATTGAGCAAATCGGAATCAAGGTCAGCGATGCGGTTGGCGAGATCAACAATGGTGCGATTGGAGACCAGGTTGAGAATAACGTTTTGATCACCCAGGACCAGATTACCATCGACCACGGCAACCCGTTTCTGGGTCATTTGCCTGAGAGCGACGGCAAGATTGGCGGTAATAATGGATGTGCCAGTTCCGCCTTTGGGGCTGAACAGCGCAATGACCTGACCGCGCTGACCATCGCCGGAATCCTCACCATCACGGTTACCGCTGCTGCGTGACGGCGCAACTGGCGTCCGTGTCTGACCGAGCTTATAGACATGACGAATTGAGTGATACAGGTCATCGGCGCTGATGGGCTTAACGAGGAACTCACGTGCACCGGCCAGCATTGCCCGGCGCAGGTAATCAGTCTCGCCCTGGACACTCATAATGATTACCTGGGTAGATGGATTTTCGGCGAGGATGAGTTCAGTCGCCTGAATGCCATCCATCTCTGGCATGTTAATATCCATCAAGACGACATCTGGGCGTTTTTCTTTGGCAGTAGCCACCGCTTCGCGGCCATTACTTGCTTTTGCAATCACCTCAATGTCTTTTTCAAAAAAGAGCAGTTTTGCCAACTGGTCGCACGTATCAGCTACGTCATCGACCAGCATAACCCGTATCACATCACCTTCTGCCATACATTCAGCTCCTTATCGTACTGGCGGGCTGATATATTATAATATCTTACTCGCCCGGTGCATTTATATCGACAATCTCTGGTTCGGGCAAGCCAAATTCAGAGATCATCAGGTCCATCGTCACCCCAATGGTAGGTTCAAATTCATCATCGCCACTGCCACGGAGCACCAAGGTAATCTGGGCTTCTTCCATTTTCGCAAATTCCAGCAACTCAGCCTCTTGATCATCGACAGCCAGAATAACAATCCATTCAAAGGTTGCCTGTGGCGCATTGACCTGAGCCTGGGTTGTTTGCTGCGGCGTTGCCGGTGTTTCAGCGCCCTCTTCGGACCCTTCCTCCCCACCCTCGGTTGCGGTACCAGGCGGTGGTGGTGGCCCGGCCTGTGCTCCTGTCTGGCGTTGTTGGCCCGGCGATTGCGCAGCCGGGGTTTCGCCTTCAGCAGCCGGTTGAGGTGGTGGGTAGAGAATATCGAGCACTTCGGCCTGCTGCACCACAGTTTTGGTGGAACGCAGCAGCGGGAATGCCTGTACCCGGCCTGGTGCGAGTGGGTTGTTATCATCGCGCGGGAAGGAGAACGTTACCAACACATCAACAAAATCACCCTGTTTGATCAGGTCGGAAACACCGGTGAGACGGTTGACCAGGATCGGATAGGCTTTGGATCGGGGTAAGCCCTCGCCATCATCCTGGGGAATGCGTTCGGCCAGACCTGGATCGGTAAAAGCGCCACGTTCTATTTGATCCGAAGCCTGGATCAAACGAGTGGTCACTTTACCCCGCAACTCACGAAGATCGGTTATCAGTTCACCACTTTGCTGGTTGTAACGACTAATCGGGATTTCATCCGTCTCAAAGAGATAGCTCTCACTCTCAGGATCGATGCTATCACTATCGATCAATGTGTTTGCAGGAATATCAATCCGAGCAATCAGAATCTCCACGGTCTGTTCTTGCGTCGGGGTTGGTGGTGGGCCAGTATCGGTTTGACCCTGTCCTGTGCCAGTATCTTGATTATTACCAGATGGTGTGTCAGTACCGCCAGTTGCATCTTGATTCGAGAGAAAGAAGAAAATACCACCTGCTGCGGCAACACCCAGTACGAGAACAGCTACCAGTATCACAATACCTTGACGCTTCATGAATGAACGATTCCTTCCTTCAACAGTGCAAGCGATAGGGGGTTCGTTTTTCTCCCCATTCATGTCTTATTATAGCATACTAGACGCCGAATTGGAATAGAGACTGAACAATCTGGTCCATCTCCCCTCACTGCGATGTGAGGGGAGGGCTTGATTATGACGGTGCATATGTTGCAACTGGCTTTATTGCCGGCGAATCAATGGTAAATAAGAAGTAAAGAGCTGCTCAATCCGATTATTGACCGATAGGCGGGCGATAAATGTATTACCCTGATCGGTGCTCAATTCATAGCTCCCATCGTCTGGGGCAAGTACTTCCAGACGAATCTGGGCTGATCCTTCTGGTGGAATCGTACTTCGGATAGCATCTAACAAGGTAACCGTAATGGTTGTGGTTTTTGTTGTTGCCGAGATCACCGTACTCCCCGAAAAGACCTCACTAGCTGCCAGGTGGTTGCTCACCGTAAAAACGCCGCTATCGGTCATCATTTTGGTCATACTGAGGTAGTTTGTACTCTCAAAGCGATAATCTCTACCATATTCAAGCGTACTATCACTGGTAAAAGCAATGGCGAGATCATCATACAGGATAGCATCGTTCGCAACCTCAATGGTGATCGAGCCATCGACCAGCCGGTCCTCATCAATAAAGGCGTCACGACTCCTTGTGCTGATGGCGGGCAAGATATCGTCATCCGAGATCACGATAGTTGCACTGATCGGCTCCACGAGCGTATACCGCTCATTGGGGCTGTCAATCAGCGTCAATATGATATCTTTATCGCCTTCAATCAACTGGTCGTCGCGGGGTTCAATCCGAATGCCAATCTCAGATTGATCGGCGGCCAGTGTGAGGGTACGCGTGACTGTGCTGGTGTTATCCGGAGTGGTTGATTCACCCACAAACAGATCATAGTCTACACCAAGCTTAGCACTGCCACCAATCTTCCAACGAACGGGCAAATTGATGGCGGTACTACCCTCACGCGTAATGCTAAAGACCCCAGTTTGGCTAAGTTCGGCGGTTTCTGAGATGACTGGCGTTGCGGTGCTGACGCTGAGCCTCTGGGTTGCGGTGGTTTCGACCGTAAAGGGGTCGGTACAACTGACGTTGTTGGCTTCCGCTGTCTCCAAATCGGGTAATAACTCAGGCACCAGACCGGTTGGCTCAAGGTCTTCTAGCTCTGGTGCGTAGTAGCTATCGGTGACCACACAGACGCGATAATCACCACTGGATGGGAAGAACGTTAACAGGTTTTTGGAGTTGAGAACGGGATCACCAGCGCCCTGGGTGTAATCGTACCAGTTGCGGATCTGCAGCGTGGAGGTGACCAGAACGTTATCGACAATTTTAGTGGCTGCCAGGCCATTGACCTGCGTTGATACCCAACCTGTGGTGTCAGACAGCAGGCGGGTTTCGCTTAAGGGTTGGGTTGGCGTGATAAACTGTTGTGCGGTATCGACCGGGAAGACCAGTAAATCGACAAAAAACTGGTCTTCAACATCAAGCGCCAACGGATTACCCTCTTCATCACGATAATCATTGGTGATGACGACCTCAATATCGGCCAGTTCTTCATTGGCAACATCATCGGTCCAGATTGGCACAATGTGTGGGGTATCATCGGCCTGCGCCAGGACTTTTAGATCCGGGCTGTTGGGCACCGTAAAGCGTACCTTGACATTCAACAGCGATGGGGTGAGGTTGCTTGCCGCATCACCGCGAACAAAGCGAGCACGATATTGCAGGTTGCAGTGGCGTGGCAATGTCGAGAGCTTCTCCGTACCGGTGTAAACATCCACGCTATTAAAGCCAGGTTGCGACCAACGGTCATCATCATTGGGAGCGCCATCGGCAGTCACCCAGCCATTTTTACCGACATCTTCCTTCCAGACTGGGGTCGATGGACATGGCTGATCGGGATCGGGCCGTTCGGCAACGCGATATTCCAGGATGATATCCTGGGGAGTCTGAGTAAAGTCGGTGCGTGGAATGTCGGTGGTCCAGATAATGCTCCGAATGCGTGAGTCGGAGAAGTCATTCTCTGGTTCGGTCGGTACGGTAAAGACCTCGGCCAGGTAGTCGCCGTTGAGCGTGTAATCCTCACCAACAATATCTTCGGGGCTGATACGGGCAAAAATAACCGAATCAGTTTCATTTTCGCCATCCGGGGCGAGACTATCACCACCAATACCACCAAGAACGTAAAAGAAGGCGGATTGACCATCATTTGCCGGCACAATCACGGTTTTATGATTGGAGCGTGAATAGGGTAAACCGCCTTCGGTGTCACCTGGCGCGGGTACCTGGGTAAAGTTCTGACCAGCGGAGCCGAGCGGGGCAAATTCCAGGTCTTCTTCAACGTAGGTGACCAGGACGCTCTTTCTATCGGTCTCGTCGGATGTGAGATCACCACCAACCAGGTAGATAATTCCATTTGATTGTGCTCCCTCAAGGCCAGGGCGAATACTGCCGAGCGAGCCAGTCCAGCCCTGAAAGTCAGGTCGGTCCCAATTAAGACGACCTTCGGTATCGATACGGCACGGAAAACGGTGGTATTATATCTTTCGCTTTCAGCAACACCTTCGATGCTCTCATCAAGTTGTTGCCCGCCCATCACAAAGAGTGCGCGGTTGGTCACTTCAATATCATCTTCGCTCCGTGTAATCGTTGCAGTAGCACCAAAGTACTCATCAACAAAGGCTATCGAATTCCACAGACCAGCATCAGGATTTTCGATCAGGAGATCATTGGGCAGAGGAATGATCCCATCTTCCTGGCACCAGACATTTTCGATAGTGTCATCGCAAGGGTTCACCAGGGTACCATCATCGTTGACGCGAGTTGAATAGACGACGCGTGAGCCACGAAGCGTTTCAAAGTTAGTCTGTCGGTGGTTGAAACCACCCACGAGATAGATATAGGTGGCATTGCCAATACGGAGTGAAACAGCGGTGGCGCTATCCAGCCCAAACTGATTGGTGTAGGGTTGCTGTAACGTGGGTTGGCCATTGGGAATACGCCAGTTCTCGTTACCATCGCTAGTACGCCATTCGGTAATCTTACCGGTTTCCGGGTCAACCGTACCAATACGCGTCGCAAAACTGGAAAAGGTACGTGCATCACCAACAAATGGTTGCACTTCACCACCGAAAACATAGATATAACTGCGTTCCTGATCAGGATTATCGGGATCGGGAATGGTAACTGAGGTGACTGCTGGTTTTACGGTCTGGGTATATGAACCAGTCAGAGGGAGGGCGGTATCATAGGTAGAGCCTTGCACCGCTGGCAAAACAATTCAGGCCGCCAGAAGTTGCTGCGGGCCGCAGGGTCGTCCACCAGTTCTTGATCAAGGAGCAGGCGGCCAGGTGGGGACGCATCGGGATCTTGATTGACGGCTGCCGAATAGACTTCATGCGTGCGAACCGAACGAGTTTCGTCCCCTTGATTACTCCGTTCTTGCACACCGCCAACAACATAGATGCGATTGCCAATGACGGCGGTGCCCATATCGCTCCAGCGATAGGGTAGGTCGAACCCAGAACGACCGCCAGGCCGTTCATTCCATTCGCGGGGTGCGCCGACCAGGGCAAGCTGGACTGCACCGGGGTTGTCATTGGCGACGAGGTCATTGTCTTCCGGGAAGATAGCAAGCTGCGTCCGTTGCAAGGTGCCATCGACGAAGCCCAGCTGATCGGGCGGATCGACTTCATCGCGGAGGAGCACATCGGTCACAGTAACGAGACTCGGATCACCTGACTGAGCCTGGGTGTGATGAGCAGGTAGATTGCTTAACAGAACCATGCCAACCAGCAGGAGCGAGCAGAAGTAGCTTAAGCTCCTGGTCATCTGAGATTGCGCTTTCATGTAGAAACTCCTTAAGGGTATCGCCAGTATCAAGGTGTACGGGAAGATGCGATACCATGACAGCAGGTAGGTTGTTGGTGCTGGTTTTCGGTTGCCAGCGCTAGCATGTAACGTACCATAGATAGAAAGCTGCTGTCAAGAGCAAATTCCGCATTATAAAGGTGAAAAAACGTTAAGATGCGATCATCGATGGTACTACTGGGATAAGCAGAAATGCAAAAAGAGCGTAGCGGGAAACAAAGACTGCCTACCGCTACGCCCATATCTCATACGTCTGTTACAGTTGTCGCATTGTCATTGGCGAACCAATTACAAGACATGCATTAGCTTTCATCCTGACAGAGACCAAATTGATCTTCCCACAGGTCGAGCTGCAGGTTGTTGAAGATATCGCCAGTGGCCCCTGGTGGTATGATAGTGGTCGTCGTGTCACCTTCACCAGGGAAGGTGTTGTACAGACGGGTCTTGCCATCGTTGCCTTTATAGCCCATCACGGCTTTCATTTGGTAGGTGCCGGGCGACAGGTCTTCAACCATATACATTGGAGCACCATTGAACCGATTTTAATGGGCACAACGTCCTGACCAGTAGACAACGGGTCACCAAACTCATCGAAGAGGTAGATGTAGCCCATAATACCATTGACCGGGTCGGCGTAGCCGGCGAAGTCACCCTCAAGTTCAGGCAAGTTTTCGGCGCTTAACGCCGTCGTGTAGTCGGTATCGGCTTCAGGATAACAGCCATTCTGAATGTTATCGTTGATGGCGCTAAAGACTGGGATCACATCCTCGTTGCTGCGAGCTTTGTAGTACTGGCCCGCAGAGGCTGTATCGATGAGACCTTTGTCTGAAACCAGACCCAGACCGACGGAATAGACTTTAGCATCGTGCTGCTGCTGCAATGCTTGCGACTGTTGGATCATCGCGGTAATCGGCAGCACGACTTCGTTCCCGTTCTTCTGCAGAATGCCTATATGACAGGTAGGGTCATTTCCGCTACCTGTTGTACACGTGTCGCTATAGTTGTTGTACCATTGACCATTGATTGGCTCAAGGTAGTAGTTCGCCACACCATCAGTCAAGAAGACCACTGCTTTAATGTAGTCACGGCCAATGTAGCGCTGCCATTCAAAGGGAAGCGGTTGACCATTGGGATAGAAGGCCGGTACGGTATCACGGGTACCAAAATCGTTCACCCCATCAGTACCATCGAGCAACTGGCTGGCACGCTGCATAGCAGTTGCACCAGGCGTACCACCACTGGTGAGGTAGGGGTCGCCACTCGCTGCACCAGCGTTAAGCACCACCTGCTCAAACTGCGACTTGTCGGCGTCATTGGCATAGAACCAGTAGCGTTTGCTGCTGCCTGAGCCAATCGATTCAATGGTGACACCACCGCTGTTGGTGTAGCTGTGGGAGCCAGCACTGAACTTCACCAGCGCAATCACGTCGGTCGGTTTCATACCATCCAGGAAGACTTGGATGATAGCGCTCTTGGTAATACCAATGCGGCGTTCCAGGCGGTTTTCCCAGGGGTTTTCCGTACCACCACAATTACCGCTCCAATAGGGTAACGTACTGGATGGGTCATATTCACACTGGAGGGCAGCACCAGTCGCCGGGTTAGTCACTTGACCGTCAAAGTTCATAGTCATCGAGCCGCTGACGTCCATAATGATCACATACTGGATCGGCGGATTGTCTTCTTCGGTAACTTCACTGCGAGGACGCAGCGACACTTCACCAGTTAGGTTGGCGATGCCAGGGTTATCGCTATTGCCTTCATTTTCGCCACCCTCGTTGGGTTCCTCGCCATTGCCGGGGTCTTCCGGCTGCTCACCCTGTTGAGGGGTCGCTGTCGGTTGAACTTCCAGTGAGTAACTCGCAATGGTCAGGTTACATGGAACGGTATCGGCCGCACCGAGGTAGACCAAGTCGAGATACTGACCGGTGGCATTTTGACCAAAGCCATTGGCACTGGCATTCGTCGCGCCAGTTGGATCGATGCCACGACCGATGAAGAATTTGCCCAGACCAACCACCTTATAGGTATAGGCAGTAGCTGCACTTTCACCTTCACCGATCACCGTATGAACGCTACGGTTCTGCACAATTGGCAGGGTCAGCATGGTGCGTTCGTTCTGGTGTTTGAGCAACTCGGCAGCGATCGTGCTATCAGCAGTCATATCTACATTCACTGTACCATAGATCCAGTCACCGATATTGAGGTTGTTACGACCCGTCGGGTATTCAATACCACTTGCGGTAATCTCATCCTGGATTGGCTGTGACAGTTCGTCAAAAGCCACCTCGGTAAAGCCCTGGCTCAAAATTCCCTGACCCTGCATGCTTGCCTGCACGGCACCCTGGCTATCCATAGGGGTGCTGCTCATCCAGCGCAGAATGTCGTAATGGCCTGCAACAGTCATATCACCCAGATACAGACGACGCATCACACGGTTCTGAACTTCGTCGTCGCTGTATGACCAGGATTCGGCGCCCATACGGAAGCTGTTGCCGGATAAGTCTTCGGCCCGAATACCGATAGGATAAACGCCCGATGTTGGCGTACAGCGACCAGCAAAGCTCTGGCCGTTCACTGGCAGGGTATCCTGACCAACGAGTTGGGCAAAGAAGGTTTCGTTGGTATCGGCAACTTGCAAGTCAATAAAGACGGCGCCTTCTGGCACAGAACCGCCACAATCGCCAATCTGGCAGGCTTTGTCGAGGCTATCGACGGGGCCTGCGGCACTCAGTGGTGTGCGGCCAGCATCCAGATAGATGGCACTCATTTGAAAGGCGGAACCGTTAATATCAACACCATTTGAAACCAACGAGTTTTCAATGGCCGTTCGCACACCTGCATCACTCGGATCATCAGTACTAATCAATTGTTCCATACCTGCAACCGTTGCTGCATTTGCAGCGCGGGTCACTTCCCGTTGTTGTGAGTAGGTATTACCCACATCCACTGCCAGGGCAACCATGCCAAACAATACCACGATCACAAGTGCAATGATCGGGAGACTTTGCCCTGGAGCCTTTTTGTGCAACCAATGTTTCCTCATCACATCCCCACTTTCCTAAAAAAGGTCTTTAAACACGACTATACACATCAGGTGTGTATGAACACGCATTGTGTATCTCTACATGCTTAGTGTAGCACAGCAACGGGGAAAAGTGGATAGTACTTTAGTCGTTAGTTCGGGACACGGTAACAGGTCAACAGCAGCGGATACAGAGGTATTCTGTTTATATATAGCACAAAAGACCCGTCCATTACACATGGTAATGGACGGGGACTGTTCTCAGGTTTTGGGCACAAACTACGCCTATGGCAGAATGATGACCGGGCTGTCGGTATCGGGCACGGGTACCCGTGTCGGTGAGAGGTGGCTCGGTCGGCTCAGGTTCGGGCGTCGTCGGTCGCTTTCGGTCGGCGTCAGGTTCGGCTGTCGAC
>JAAURD010000089.1 GCA_012034075.1 Chloroflexaceae bacterium
GTAATCATTATCGGGTCACGCAAGATCTGTTCACCACTGATGGCAACCACCAGGATGAGAACAAGGATAAGCACAACCTGTATGTACACCAGCGGCCTTTATAGAGACTAGATAGCATCGCGCTGTTAACACCTATCGTATGATGATTTGCCTTGCTTGGCAAGAGCAAAATCGGGTAAAATGGTGATGATCGCTACCATATTGGTCTGAGTTATGACACCTTTACTCGTACTCCTACCCGTAATCATTATCGGGTCACGCAAGATCTGTTCACCACTGATGGCAACCACCAGGATGAGAACAAGGATAAGCACAACCTGTATGTACACCAGCGGCCTTTATAGAGACTAGATAGCATCGCGCTGTTCACACCTATCGTATGATGATTTGCCTTGCTTGGCAAGAGCAAAATCGGGTAAAATGGAAGGTAATCGTCATAAAGCTCTGTTCCGCTCTTCTTGCACAATCGAAAGAAATGCATCACAACGAATGCGTGTCATTCACCAGAGATTATAGTACACGGAAAGTTTGGTATGTCAGAACACATTCTTGTCGCCGTCGCCTGGCCCTATGCCAGTGGTCCGCGACACCTGGGCCACATTGCCGGATTTGGAATACCATCCGATATTTTTGCTCGCTATCATCGCCTCAAAGGTAATCATGTATTGATGGTCAGTGGTACCGATGAGCATGGTACACCGGTTACCCTGGTGGCCGACCGCGAAGGTCTGTCACCAGCTGCGATTGCCGATCGCTACAATCGCCAGATTGGTGATGATCTCTCCAATATTGGTCTGAGTTATGACACCTTTACTCGTACTACAACCCATAATCACTATCAGGTAACGCAAGATTTGTTTACCACGCTCTATTATAAAGGCTATTTGCTGAAACAAACGACACAAGGGGCATTTTCCTCGAAAACGGGTCGCGCCTTGCCAGATCGGTATATTGAGGGCACCTGCCCGGTGTGTGGTTTTGGCGAAGCACGGGGCGATCAGTGTGATAACTGTGGCAGTCAGCTTGATCCCATTGATCTGATCAACCCGCGTTCAAAGATTGATGGGAGCCCTCCGGTGTTTCAAGATACCGAACATTTTTTCCTCAATCTGCCCGCTTTTGCCGAACAATTGACTGAATGGATTGGCCGTCAGGAGCATTGGCGACCCAATGTGCGGTCTTTTTCGCTTAATCTGGTACAGGAGCTGAAACCACGCCCAATCACGCGTGATATCGATTGGGGCGTGCCGATCCCGTTGCCAGCGTATGTTGATCGCACGGATAAACGCATCTATGTCTGGTTCGATGCGGTGATTGGCTATCTCTCAGCCAGTATCGAATGGGCACACAACCGCGGCACCCCAGATGCCTGGCGTGATTGGTGGCAAAACCCACAGGCTCGCCATGTCTATTTTATGGGCAAAGATAACATTGTGTTTCATAGCATTATCTGGGCCAGTATTTTGATGGGCTATGGCAATGGCGGGAGCTATGGTGGTGGCAGTGGGACGCCGCTACAGTTGCCCCACAATATTCTGAGCAGTGAATTTTTAACGATGGAGGGGCGCAAATTTAGCAGCAGCCGGGGCATCGTGATTTATGTGAAGGACGTGCTCAGCCGCTATGATGCTGATTCCGTGCGCTATTTTCTGGCAATTGCCGGGCCGGAAAACCAGGATAGTGATTTCACTTGGGCGGAGTTTGTGCGGCGCAACAATGATGAACTGGTGGCAAACTGGGGCAACCTGGTCAACCGTACCCTGACCAATGCATACCGCAATTTTGGGGCGGTGCCGCAGCCGGGGCCACTGACGGAACGCGATCAGCAGTTGCTGGCCGAGGTAGAGCAGGGCTTTGCAACGGTGGGCGATGCGATTGATGTGGGGCGGTTTAAAGCAGCGCTTACTGAAGTGATGCGGCTTTCGGCACAGGTCAATGCTTATCTGAGCGAGCAAGAGCCGTGGAAGGTGATAAAAACAGATCGTGAGCGGGGTGGGAGCATTCTCTTTATTGCACTGCGCTGTGTGGATCATCTCAAAATGATGATGACGCCGTTTCTCCCATTCAGTAGCCAGAGATTGCACGAGATGCTGGGGTACACCACGACGATTGCAGGTCCATTGCTCTTCCGCGAGTATACCGAAGAGAGGGAGCACACCCACCGCGTGCTGACGGGGGATTATGATACCTGGGATGGTCGCTGGGCGCCGACCAGTCTCCCGGTGGGCCAGGCATTGCAAGCGCCGCAACCGCTCTTTAAGAAACTGGATGAGCAGATTATTGCCGAGGAATTGGCGCGGATGGAACAATCGGAGCATTGAAGCATTGAAGCGTTGGAGCGTTGAAGCGTTCAGATCGCTTCGTACTGCATTGCGTTCATCCATATCGAAATGCCTGCACGGATCAGACGTAGGTGCGGCTTGCAGCCGCACCTACGTCTGATCCGCAACCCCTCATCCCCGACCCTTCTCCCACAAAGGACACAGGGAGACCTCGCATGGGAACACCCCTCGCCCAACTTGTTAGTATCAGTTATGCCATACTCACCGGGAGCGGTTGCGCGGCTGCAAGCCGCGCCTACGTCACTCACCGGGAGCGGTTGCTCACCGGGAGCGGTTGCGCGGCTGCAAGCCGCGCCTACGATCATTTGCGCGGCTGACAGCACACACCTACGTCTGATACTGAATCAGAATATCGCGTATCGATGAACCGAATTTGGTATGAGATCGCTTTGCGTTTAGTCGGTCTCAGGTATTGGTAGGCAATGGTATCCAGGCACGCAATTCAGTGCCGGCGCCCGGTCGAGAGAGCAAGACGAGCTGACCACGGATGATCGATACGCGTTCATGCATCTGACGGAGCCCCATATGATCAACTGAGCATTCGGAAATACGTCCCGGTTCAAAACCGCAGCCATTGTCACGCACAACAAGACGCAGACCATGATCCACTTGCCCAATCACGATTTCGATACGGGTGGCATTGGCATGTTTGGCTGCATTGTTCAAGGCTTCTTGAATCACGCGGAAACAGATGGCCTCAAGTTCGGGGGAGAGTGCTGGCGGTGCTCCGGCCAGGTCTACATGACTTTCCCACCCCTGCTGGCCGGCAAACTCGACAATATAGCGGCGCAGACCACCGACAAACCCAAGCTCATCGAACTGGACCGGCCGTAGCGCAAAGATGGCGCGGCGTAGTTCGCGTATCGATACCCGCAGCGTCTGCTTGAGCTGCATAAATTCTTCGCGGAGGCGATCCTGGTCGCTTTCAATCCAATCTTGCCACAAATCCACACGCATGCGCAGAAAGGCAAGGCTTTGGGCATGACCATCGTGAATATCACGGGCAATGCGGGCACGCTCTTCGGCGATGGCGCGTTCGAGTTCGTAGATAGCGCGTTCTTCACGCGAGCGGCGACGAGCACTGACGACGGCTTCACTCATTTCGGTGGTGATCGTTTCGAGCAACGCCATTTCATCATCGGCAATGCTAACCGGGCGTGAAATATAAAGCTCAATCCAGCCAATCGGGGCAAGTCCATCGTGCAGAGGCAAAAACAGGCAGGAGAGATGAGTGCCAGGTATCGTGTCTGAAGTGGAACGCGGCTCTTTGAGCAGGCGGGGATGACGATCCTGGGCCATCGCCATGGTGATGCCAAATGACTCGCGCAACTGCGAGAGGATAGCAGTACTAAAACCCTCGGCCCGCGTTTCTAATGCACCGGCAGCATCTATCAGCATAAGCGATGCAGCCTGTGCACGGATCAAACGCTGCGGGAAGGTCAGGGCCATATCAATAATCTCATCGAGCGTCGATGAGGCAGCAATCTGGCGATTGATATCGCGTAAGAGTGCCAGATGACTGTTGGCTCGCTGCAACTGGCGGTTCAGTTCTTGTTGTTCCTGGAGCGACTGTTCGAGGTTGGCTTCGTAGCGCTGTTCCTGGCGACTGGCCCAGGTCAGGCTCCACCAGACCGCAACCCCACCAATCACGCCCCAGAAGGCGGCATCTATCAGCAGCGTGATAGGTGCGTTCTGAAGCAGCAGATTCTCAACGATCTGACCCACGGCAAACGCGACAGCCACCAGCAAGCCGACCGGCCAGCGGAGCTTGAGCAGCAGTTGCCAGGTTTCGGCATGGCTGTTACCCGCACGTTCAGGCTCGACGATCACGAGGCAATGAGACGGTTTCGATGCCTGGTCCTTCTTGCGCTCCAGAGGGGGTGTGCGTAACTTTATCATAACGCCCTTCCAGTTCGTCTACCACTTTGTATTTTTTCGAGAGTTTCACCCCACCAGCATAGGCAGCGCGTGCCAGCATATGAGCTGATACAGGGGCGGTCATAAAAAGAAAGGCAATGACCGCTCCGGCGCGGGTCATAATGCTAATATTGGTATGAAAATAGATGCCAGCAGCAAAAATAATGGCAGCGACACCGAGCGTGGCAGCTTTGGAGGTAGCTGACATGCGTGCATAGACATCAGGGAACTTTAACGTGCCCAGAGCGGCGATGAATACCAGAATTATACCAATCAAAATGAATATCAGTATCACAATCTCGGTGACAGTCATCATCCGACTTCTCCCACTTTGTCGAAATAATAGGCAAAGGCCACGGTACCGAGAAATGAGATCAACGCCAGCACAATCGCGACATCAATAAATGCTGGCTGATCCGTGGCAATGGCATAACATGTGCTGATGCCCATACCGGTGGTAATCATCAAATCGAGTGCAACCACGCGGTCGGGCAGTGAAGGACCTTTCATCAAGCGCAAGAGAGCTAGCACCGCAGAAAGGCTCAAGATAGGTAAAACCAGGACAAAGATAATGGTTTCGAGGCTCATTCAAAGACCTCCAGAATGCGTCGTTCAAACCCCTCTTTAATCTCTTTTTTGGCTGCCTGCACATCTTCGAGATGCATGGAATGGACAAACAGGCGCTTTTTATCGTTGGAGACGTCCATCGAGAGCGTGCCAGGTGTCAGCGTAATGAGATTAGCCAGCAGGGTGATTTGAATATCGGTTTCTATATCGAGATCTATTTCAATAATACCGGGTTGGAGTTTGGGTTGGTTAAAAAGCACAGTCGAAGCAACCCGTAAGTTGGCAAGCAGGACTTCTTGTAAAAAGAAGACAACAAAGCCAATCACCTGGGGCACTTTACGCACATATTTTGCCGAACCTGTGACCGACTGAACCAGCCACAACATGATATAGCCCAACACCATGCCAGCCAGAAAGCTTACCGAGGTAAATTGTCCAGTCAGACCGACCCAGGCCAGGGCAAGAAAAATATTGACCATAAAAAAGAACATACGTCTGTCTCTCTCTTATTGTATGCAGCAAGTTCAGGGCGAATTGGCTAGACTCGCTGATTCGTGTAAGACAACATTGATATAGTCGGTGGGATCGAGCAATTGATTGGCCGCCTGTTGTGAAATAGCCAGAACGGGGTCGGCGGCAACACCAATGATTACCATCAGAGCAGCTATAACAACAATCGGCAACAAAAGCGGAAGAGCTGTTTGTCCTGATGCCAGGGTACGACTGATCTGATCAGCATCAACTTGCACCTTTCCAGGTGGTTGAGCCTTCCAGAAGGCTTCGGCCCAGATTTTGGTCATTGAGAAGAGCGTTAGAATGCTGACAGCAAGGGCTGCGGTAACAATCGCATACTGGCCCAGTTCTAAACCGGCGCGTACCAGGGCAAACTTGGCCCAGAAGCCGGAGAGGGGTGGAATACCGGCCAGTGAAAACGCGGGTAGAAAAAAGAGAATCGAGAGCATGATCGATGAACGATAGAACCCACCGAGCTTCTTGAGATCGTAGGTACCCGCAACCCGATGTAACACGCCACCGACCAGGAAGAGTGCAGACTTGGCTAAAATAACATGCACCATAAAAAAGACTGTGCCGGCGAGTGAGAGCGGGGAAAACAGGCCCAGACCCATCAGCAGGTAGCCTATCTGGCTGACAATATGGAATGAAAGCAGGCGTCGCATTTCCATCTGGGCCACGGCGCCAAGCACACCAGTGATCATCGTGAGGCCGGCAATCACCAGCAAAATCGTATGGGTAAAGTCAGTATCGGCGATAAAGACCAGTGTAAAGACGCGAACGAGCGAATAGATGCCAACTTTGGTAAGTAATGCCGAGAATATGGCCGTAACGTGGATGGGTGGTGTATGGTAAGAAGCAGGCAGCCAGAAGAAGAGCGGAAAGAGTGCCGACTTGATGCCAAAGGCGAGCAGGTAAAGTATGGGTAAGGTCGTCATCAAACCCAGCTGGAGATCGCTCAACGTTTCTGGCTGACGCATACGTTCGCCCAAATCGGCGAGGTTGAGTGTACCCATGGTGCCATAAAGCATACCTGTTGCAATGAGAAAAAGGGTTGAGGCGAGTAAGTTCAGCGTGACATACTTCACCCCGCCTTCTAACTGCGAGCGTTCGCCGCCCAGGGTGAGCAAGACAAACGATGAGATCAGCATGACCTCATACCAGACATACATGTTAAACATATCGCCGGTGAGAAATGCGCCACAGACACCCATGAGCATAATGTGATAGAGCGGATGATAGCCAAACGACTCGCGCTCCGGATCGAGTGTGGCTAATGAGTAGATAGCGACCGAGAGGCCCATGAACGCAGCGACCAGAACCATGAGGGCACTGAACGTATCGGCAACCAGGGTAATACCAAACGGCGCAGGCCAGTTTGCTGCCTGGATAGCGAGAACGTTGCCTGGAGCAACAAAAGAGAAGAGCAATGCCGCCGCCAAAAAGAGACTGACACATCCTACCAGGCTCACCAACCGCTGAATGACCCGTTGACGCCAGAGCAGTATCAGGCAAATCGCAGTGATCAGGGGAATGACAATGGGCATAAATAGGAGATTGTTCATATGGTCTACTCTATCTCTCTACTATCAGGTGTTGTCGCGTCTGTTCCCATCAAGCTATCAGTTAGAATGTATCGGTTGTTGTGATAGCATGGACATCATCGGTGCGAGCCGTTAAAAACATGCGTTTGACCAGGACGAGTGCAAAGGCTTGCATACCAAAGCCAATGACGATGGCGGTTAGGATGAGTGCTTGAGGCAACGGATCGGCAAATGGTTCGGTCAGGGTCTCTGCGCCATCGGGTACCAGGGGCGGTTGATCGGAGGTGAGTCGCCCAACGGTGAAGATCAGCAGGTTTGAGGCATGCCCCAGTAACACCAGACCAAAGATAAGCTTAATCATGCTCCGTCGTAACATCAGATAGATGCCACCGGCATACAGGCCACCCACAACAAATGCAAGCAATGATTCCATGTTATGCTTCCTGGATCTGTTCGGTTTCATCGGCAAGGGAAAAAAGAATGAGCGAAACGATACCGATCACCAGCAGATACACACCAATATCAAACATCATCGGTGAACCGGGTTTGCCAATCACAGGTAACTTTTCATCATACCACCATTGAGCAGTCATAAATGGCTGGTCCTCAAACAAAGCAAAAAAACCACTACTTACTGCCACCAGTAATCCTGTACCAATCAACGTGGTAGGGTGTACCCGCAACTCGCGACGAGCACTATTTACACCATAGGCAATCATCTCAAGTCCGAAAGCGGCCGATGCCATCAATCCGCCAACGAACCCACCGCCTGGTTCATTATGGCCACGGAAGAGCAGATACACGGAGAAGAGCAGCATCAATGGCAAGAGATAGTAGGTCGCGGTTGACAGAATAACCGAAAAAGAGATTTTCATGAGGTATTGTTCTCCGCATCACGTGCGAACCAGAGTTTAATCAGCGAGTACACACCAATGGCAGCAACACCCAGCACGGTAATTTCGCCCATCGTATCAAGACCACGGAAATCGATCAGGATAACATTTACCACATTGTGACCTTTGCCATGGGGCACACTCTCTTCGGCAAAAAAATGCTTGAGTTCCGAAACCAGCGGCTCAGAGGTAATAGCCAGCATGATTGACGTAATAAACACCCCTACCGAACCGGCAATCAAGAGATCACGGATCCGCTTGGCAGGCGAGTCGCGAGCGATCTCTTCTTCAAGTAAGTGGGTAATGGTCTGACGGCGATAGAGCACCAGCACAAAGAGAATAACCGTCAGGGTCTCGATGGAAAACTGCGTAATTGCCAGGTCGGGAGCAGCGTAGAGAATAAAGATCAAGGCCACGGCATAACCAACCACGCCCAGCGCCACAATCGCTCCTAAGAGCGAGTCGAGGCGAATGGTGAGCACTGTTGCAACAAGCATCATACCTGCAATCAGCCACTCATGCACCATAGGGAACTGCGGTGACCAGACTGGGGCAACCAGACCAACCTGACTGAAAAACGCTAGCCCGCCAAAGCCCGCCAGAGTCATGGCAACGACCAGTAGGTAGCCCTGGAGATAGCCATGCTGGAGCACGCGAGTCTGCCAGCGGGCCAGCGATTGCATGCCATTGAGCGCGAATTGGTAGCCTTGCTCGGCATTCCAGGGCATAGTAACACGCTGACTTATGCTTGCAAATGTACCACGCCCGCGAATATAGATACCGATTGCCGCAACAATGGTGAGCATACTGAGACCAAAGACCATCAGGGTCTCGGGTTCGGTGCCATACCAGAGCGCCAGTTTGGCATGGACTTCGTGCTCGTGCAAGACCGCGCCCATGGCGGGGGCGACAATCATATCCTGCAGCCCTTTGGAAAAAGCAACCGACAGACCCAGCAACAGGCCCAGAGCACTCAAGACCACAGGCCCGAGCCACATGCTGATTGGTGCTTCATGGGGGTTTTTGGGCGTGGTGGTTTTGCTGCCGAGAAAGGGCGAAACAGTGACCAGGCCAGCCGATACACCGGTCAGTACTTTGCCAACAAAGGCCATTGCGAGCACTGCGAGCATAATGAGAAACATGTGGTGTTCAGCAACTCCAAAGGCCGATTTATAGATAATCTCTTTGCCGACAAATCCCAGAAACGGCGGCATACCCATCATCGAAAGGGCGGCCAGGCCACCGGCAACGGCTGTGATTGGCATATATTTGCCTAGACCACCAAGCTCGCGAATATCGCGCGTGCCCGTTTCGTGATCGACGGAGCCGGCTACCATAAAGAGCGCACCTTTGTACAGGGAGTGGACCATCAGAAAGACTATCGCGGCTTCAATTGCCAGTTCTGTGCCGAGGCCCAGTAAGAAGACCAGTGTACCCAGACCGTTGATGGTAGTATAGGCGAGTATCGATTTGAGATCGGTACGAAAGATAGCCAGGAAGGCGCCCATCACCATGGTGATACCACCAACAATGGTGAGGATAAAAAACCAGGTGGACGTTCCACCCAACACTGGGGTAAGCCGTGCGAGTAAAAAGACGCCAGCTTTGACCATCGTAGCCGAATGCAGATAAGCACTCACTGGCGTTGGGGCGGCCATGGCATTGGGCAGCCAGAAGTGAAAGGGGAATTGTGCAGACTTGGTAAATGCACCGATCAGCACCAGAATCAACATCGGGAGATAGAGTTCGTGATCCTGTATTGCTTCACCGCGTCCAAACAACTCGGAAAGCTGCCAGCTTCCCCCAACAACGCCCAGCAGAATTAAACCAGCCAGCAGGACCAGCCCACCCGCACCAGTGACGAGCAAGGCTTGCAGGGCAGAATAGCGCGAGTCTTGATATTCATGCTTAAAACCGATGAGCAGGTATGAGGTAATACTCGTCAATTCCCAGAAGACAAAGAGCGAGATGATGTTATCGGAGAGGACCAGGCCGAGCATGGATATCATAAACAGTATCAGATAGGTATACATATGACCGATCTGATGATGACCTGCGAGATACCCCCCGGCGTAGATAATAATAAACGTCCCGACACCGCTGATAATCAGGGCAAAGAGCAGACTCAAGCCATCGATGAGGAAGGACAGCTCAACACCCAGTGATGGAATCCACGGGTAGCTGATGCGAATGGGTTCGCCCATGGCAACGGGTTCGATGAGCGTGCAGAAGAAAACAAAAAACGAAAGGGGAAGCAGCGCGATAATCCAACCGGCGAGACTCCCTTTCGTCTGTGTTGTTGATAACCCTAAGCGAGACAACATTCCCTCACGCATGACACCCGTTTCTCTCGTTCATATATCACACAAGTTCGTTTATTATACCATGAAAGATACATAAGCAAGATCACGGTTTCACTCTGGTAAAGTGTGTCAATAGAGAAGGTTTATCTGATATTGATGCGGAATAACCGAAGACCAGCAACAAACTAAAAGAATGATCAGTTGACCGGAATTGAATCATACCTACCGTGTGGACTGCTCGACCCTGCAAACGATCGGAGAGTATTAGATAGCCATGGTATAGGAAAGATGTAAAATTGTCAAACGCCAAATACACGATGTTACGGTCTATGGTCAAGATGCAATTATACACCAATTGCGGTAAGTCGCTCGTAAATAGCTGTAACACCGCGTTGCCAGGGCCATTCGCGGGCATCGCGGGCGGCCTGTTTGCCCTTGCGTTGGCGTTCAGCCGGCTGCGCGGCAACACTGCGCAGCAAATCCACCAGTGCAGCTTGATCCGGTTCGGCCCACTGGGCATCACGGTAATAGGGGGCTTTGCTCCGAGTGGGTACGAGACCTTTGATTGGCAACGGATAGCCATTGTGCTCATTCAAGAAGGTAGTCACGCCACTCCAGTTGGTCGTAATCGCGGGTACCCCACACGCCATCGCTTCCAGCACTGGCATGCCCCAGCCTTCGCCGCGTGAGGGCAGCACAAAACAGTCGGCAAGCTGGTAGAGCTCGGCCAGCTGACTCTGGTCATACGCCTGGTTGTAAATGAGCGCGACCGGTGGCGACGGGTGCGGTAAGAGCGACGCCAGTTCATGCACCGGGTTGGCCGCAGGGTTGCGGCTATCGATCTTCAGCACGAGCAAAACGGCATCGTTCGGGCCGAAGGCATCGCGATATGCCTGGATCAGGCCTTGATAATGTTTGCGGGTGCTCCATTCAAAGACCGATACAAACACGGTGTGCTGGCGCAGGTGTGAACGTGCTGGCCATGGGTGAAAGAACCGACTATCGACGCCCAGGGGAATGACAAAGATGGTCGCTGGACCCCGCTCTGCCGGAAGACATCAACCCCCCATTCAGTGGGCGTCCAGACTTCGTCCATCTGGTTGGCCTGCTCGACCCAGGTTGCAGGCAGGCGGTCGGTCTCCAGCATCGTGAAGCCAATGCGATAACGACCGCTATTTTTGGCAAAGCGGTCACCTGGTGCATACACTACCTGTGGCACATCAAGGCGCAGGGGCATCGCCTGCAACTGACGCAAGCGTGGATGGAGCGCTTCCATCATCACTTGCTCATCGTGGTCGGCACCATAGAGAAAGTAGGGCCGCACCAGCACACCCTGTTGATCCAGACCTATCACGAATGCACGTGCCGAGTTGCTGTAGCCAGTGAACTGGGCAAATGAGCCATGCCAGACGAGATGCATCGGTGCTGTGAGGTTTTGCTGAGCCGGCGCGTTTGATGGGGGTGCAACTGCGTTTCCATGCGGCTGTTGGTTACTCGCCAGTTCCTCATGCAATGCCGCCAGATGGGTCTCCAGCCGGCGGCGGGTGGTGCGTTCATGATCAAGATGCACCAGCAAACTGTCGAGCGTGCGTACCAGACTGGCCTGGGTACGATTGACCTGCTGAATCTCTCGACCGCAGAGCCACCAGGCAAGGCGAGTGCGCAGCCGGTTGAGCGGGTGCCCACCGGCTGCTGGTGGTCGTACCTCGGCAGCAGTATGTAAGTGTTGCAACTGCTCAACGAGATAGGGGTCACTCAGGGCTACGCTGGTGAGCCGGGGCAGATCGAGCAGGGGCGACCGGGTGCTGCTGAGCGTGCGTTCCAGAGCCTCTTGCAACGACTCGTGCAGGGTTTGATCAACCAGGCGCAGACTGGTATCCATACGTGCTGGTTTCCTCTCTGTATCAGCGCTGAATCACCGGCAAAAAGGTCGTCTCAATCTGGGTGACAACCACAGCATTAATGGTAATCGTCAACGGTTCGGTCTGTTGCTGTATTGCCGTTGTCTGTTCGCCAATTTGCACCGATGCGGTGTAACTGCCTGGAGCAAGCCCGCTGGGGACACTGATGGTCACTGTTAATGGCTCATCGCTGCTGCCAGCGGTACGATCAAGCTGTACTATGTTCTGTGGATCATCTTCCGCCAGAACGGTCCAGTTCAGTAGTTCGCCGTCATCAGCGCCAATTGTGACATCATACGAACGTGATTGATACGGCCCAGAGGGCATCAACAGGCTGCCAATCGTCGTCAGTGAGGCTTGCAGGGTGCGTGACTCGATTGTGGCAAACACACCGGTGCGCTGGGCATCGCCACGAAACATGGCCCACGGTGTGGCATAGGCGGGTTGGCTACCCGCCGGGCTATTCAACAGACCGGCAAAATCGGTCCAGGCGTAGAACATGCCCTGGTCGCTATTCCAGACATGACCGCCACCCATAAAGACCTCAAGATCGCCATCCTTATCGACATCGCCTACGGCTGGCGTGGCTTTCACGGTTTTCCAGGCAAAGAGTGAGAGCTGATCGCCACAATCAGGGTCCTGGCAGGTGAGCGGGGTGCCATCTTTGCCATTGAGAACGCCAACGCTCCAGAAGTTGGCATAGATCACTTCCAGCGAGCCGTTGCCATCGAGATCGGCAATAACGGGCGATTGCAGATCACCGCCGTATGTATCATTACTGCCGCTGTTGGGATCACCGGGGGCAAATTGCCATTTGCGTGTGGGATTGGTGGGGTCCCAGGCGACAATCCGGCTGGGAAATGTTGGCTTGACTGCGGGACTGCCTCGGCCATTGGCAATCGTTACAATCTCTAGCAAGCCATCATCGTCAATATCACCCAGCGCCGCCGAAGATTGAACACAACTCGGCGCGTTGAGCGTTTGCAAGACGGTACCGGTTGTGAGGCTCAATATTTTAATCCATTTGCCACGCTTATCATCGCTATCCGTAGGATAAAAGCAACTGGCACCAATAACGACTTCATCACCGGGGTTATCGGGCAGCACATCGCCAATGGCGGGTGAGGAATAGATTGCCTGATCAAAGGCGGTTTGCCAGACAATGATGTCATTATCCGGGTCTTGAAAATCAACCCGACCGCTGACTGGTTGGGTGTCAAAGGCGTAGACATAGCCGCCGTCTTCGGTGCCAAGTGATTTGGTACCACGAATATCTGAGCCTATGACCATTTCCAATGCTTCATCGGCATCGACATTGACGAAGGCAGCTGAAGACCAGATCGAATCAGCCGCATTATAATACCAGCGCACGGAGCCATCGGCGTTGAGCAAAAAGATATGGTGATCGAGGCTGCCAAACCCAATCTCCATGGTGCCATCGCCATCGGTATCGGCGGCGGCCGGCGTTGAGATGACGCCATACCCCAACCTATCGCTGTAGTGATCGTTGTCTCTCGCCCAATCCTCGGTGCTGAAACGCCAGATGAGACTCCCATCGCTCCCACGATAGGCGGCCACACCCCCGTCGCAGTCGCTACTCGATGTGCCACCATAGCCAATGAGTACCTCGAAAGTGCCATCTCCTGTAAGGTCGGCAATTGTCGGGCCAGAGCGAAGATTACTGTCATTGACGGGCGAACAGGCGGGTTCGGGCAAGGCATTTTTCTTCCACAGCAGCTTGCCAGTACTGCCATAAACGTAGAGCATGCCATCTTTGCCACCAACAGCTGCTTCAAGGCCATTGGCTGCATTGCCATCGATTTCGCCAACCACGGGCGAACTACGCGCAACATCTACGCCTTCCAGAATAATCCCATGCTTCTGCGGTGAGTCGTCATTCAGATCACGCGTATGGGTCCAGCCCGCCAACGGTGGTGGGTTATCACGCGGACCAGCGTGTGCTACTGAAACTGCAATGCCTACCAAGATGATGGGAATGAGAAGACCGGTTATGCGCATCCGTATAAACATCATTGTTTCCTTTCTCGGCCAAATTGTTATGGTTGCCCGACATCTCATGTCTGGGCATACAAGGATAAATCACTGTCCAATTATACTGGCTTCTTGGTATTCTGCAAAGAGCCGGCAAGTTACACGCAATGATCGCCTGGCGTTTGCCCTGCCTATCCTTTCGTGCTACACTGGCAGGAGCATGTGGAATATGAATGAATCTGGATAGGGAAATTCTCATATGGCCGAAACAACAGCTGATTTGCATAATGGTGCTGTGCTCCGTTACCGTGATGACTTTTACCAGGTGGTGGAGTGGCAGCACGTGAAGCCCGGCAAAGGCGGGGCTTTTGTTCGGATTAAAGTCAAAAACCTGCGCACTGGTTCAGTGCTTGAGGATCGCTTGCGTGCAGGTGAGTCGATAGAGATTGTGCGGATTGATCGACGTCAGATGCAATACCTCTACCGTGATGGCGATAGTTTTGTGTTTATGGATAATGAATCGTTTGAGCAGATTCCAGTGCATGAGGAAAAGATTGGCGATAGCGCGAGATTTATCAAAGAAAATGAGGCGGTTGAACTGGTCTATGCCGATGGTACGGTGCTGTTAAGCGTTGATCTGCCGATTTTTGTTGAGCTGGCGGTGATCGAAACAACCATTGCGGTGCGTGGTGATACCGCTACCGATGTCTCGAAGCCGGCTACCCTGGAGACTGGCGCGGTCATCTCGGTACCAGGGTTTATTGAAGAGGGCGAAGTTATTAAAATCGATACACGCACCGGTACGTATATGGGAAGAGTGCGCGAGTAGCTCTATCGGCCGATTGATACGGTCTTTTCACAAACAATACCTATCAGGAACAGAGATACCACGCATTGAGTGAAACGTCTGTGCTCCTGATAGGTACCTCTCAGAGTCGTTTTAGCCAAGTTCGCGGGCACGAAGAAGCTCTTTGGGTTGCACCGGTTGCATCGTCATGCGACCACCCCGCTGGAGTGTTGCCACATGGTGTGGGTTTGCAATGGTTTGGAACATGTCTCCACAATCAACACTGGTTTCGGAAAGCGTTGCATATACCTGCTCTACTTCAACCGGATGGACTGCAAGCCGGTCAACAATGTCGCACAAAATATGGCGGCCATCGCGACGGAAGAGAAAATCATCACGGCAGATACAAAGATCAGCACCCAGTTTGAACGCCAGATTCCATGCTCGGCGCCATGTCTGGCTCGTTAACATCACCACTGGGATGCGACAGGTCGTCCGTCCGCGTTTTAGCCGCATCAACACTTGAATGCCATCGAGATCATCTAACTCGACGTCAAGTAGCACCAGGTCTGGGGGATGAGCACATACTTGATGCCAGCCGGTATAGCCATTAGTGGAAAATTCGACCACATAACCTTCCTCTGCAAGCATCTGTTGTAAACTGTTGGCATGTGGTGGGCTTGCCTGCATAAGAAAAATTCGGGTTTGTCGTTTCATAACAACCTCCTTGTTGTTTGATACAAAAAGCACACAAAGCAGCATCAACCTGCAACCGCTTTGTTGTCTCCATGTCCCTCCATCGAGATTACCTGTCGTTGTTCATTCGTAATGATATGGACATCAGCAACATGGCTGAAAACAAGCACTCACTCGTAAGTCTACGCCATTCAGGCAGATAATGCTATCGGCAGAAACCCTGAAAATGTCAGGGGAAATACCTGAAAAAGCATCCACTTTACATAATTGCAAGGAAAACTGCCACAATCTCGGGATCAAACAGCTTCCCAGCCTGTTCTTGCAAATACGCCCGGGTCCGTTCACGCGGCCACGCCGCACGATACGGGCGATCCGAAGAAAGGGCATCCCAGACATCAACAATCGCAAAGATACGTGCCGCTAGAGGAATAGCTGTGCCACGCAGACCCAGGGGATAACCACTGCCATCCCAGCGTTCGTGATGGTAGTATGGAATATCCAGCGCTGGTTGCAAAAAAGGGATTGGCTTCAGCCATTCATACGCATACACAGGGTGCTGGCGCATAATGACCCATTCTTCATCACTCAGCGGGCCGGGTTTGAGCAGAATATGATCTGGTATCGCCATCTTGCCAATATCATGCAAAATCGCACCACGACGCATATGTGCAATCGTATTAGCTTCGATATGCATTGCTTGAGCCAAGCGCACGGTCAGTTCGGTGACACGCTGGCTATGTCCTTCGGTTTCATTATCGCGCAAGTCAAGACCACGTGACCAGCCTTCAATCGTGGCATCGTAGGCATGCGTCAATGCTTCATTGTAGCGCTGCAAATCAGACAGCAAAGATGTATTTTCCACCGCAATGGCTGCCTGACCGGCCAGTGTTTGCAAAAAGTTGAACCACTCTGTTTCGGGGGTATTGATATGACTGACAAATGCCTCGAGCAAACCCTTGACCTGCCCGTGTATCAACAGCGGTACATGGTATACGGTGAACGGGCGCTTTTCCGCAATCAGGGAAAAACCTATGGTGTGCGGTTCTGTACCAAATTCCTGCTGGTAGCTCAGCGTATAGCACAGACAGTCTGGCTGATTGGTCTTCTGGTTACGCAAGCATGCACTTGCTTGCTGAATCAATGGGGTATCAAAACCTTGTCTGCTCCTATAAACGAGCCAGTTGTTCGCAGCATCGGGCAATAATATCGCTGCCGCATCGATATGCAGCAAGGTACGAGTATGAGTCAGCAGTACATTCAGCGTCTCGTTCAGATCACGGTTCGAGGTAATCGCCAGGTCAATTTGACGCAACGCCGACAGCTGCTGAATATGACGCTGAATTTGTGCCTGATGCAGCTTTTTCTCGGTAATATCGTGGGTCGCACCATACAAACGGATCACTCGTGCGGACAGATCATCGTAGATGGGTTGCATATAGCCACGCAACCAGCGGATGTTACCATCACGGGCAACCAATCGAAATTCCGTAATAGTCGTTTCACCCTGCAGTAAGCGTTGATGTTGTTGCTCAATCTGTGGACGGTCCAACGGATGAATCAGCCGATACAGATGCTCCAAGGTTGTGATATCGGTCGTTGGATGTCCGGTGATACGCTCAAACGCCTGGGTCATCCATTCACAGCGGGTGCTCCCATCGGCTGCAATCACAAAGGCATAGGCAAAATCAGAGACCATCTCGGAGATCATGCGATGGCGCTGTTCACTCTGCCGGATCGCCATTTCCATCTGGTGGCGAGCCGTGTTATCACGCAGCGAGACAATCTGGGCCGGCTGACCTTCCCAATCAATGCTGAGCACCCGCATATCTAACATCAATACCTGACCATTTGTATGTACAACATTGACTTCAGTATGTTTATCACTGACCAGCGCATGACCAAATGGATAGTCATGCAGATCATTACGATTCAGCAGCTGACGTGCTTCTGGGTTGGCATAGAGCACAAGACCGTCCTGATTCAGCACGAGGATGCCGTCGGGACTTGATTCAAGAATATGCCGTAGGTGCGCTTCGCTCCGCCGTGCCTGATGTTCAGCCGATTGTCGTTCCAGGACTTCGACTTGCAGGTCCTGATTGAGTTGCGCCAACTCTGCCGTTCGTTCGGTTATCCGCGCTTCCAGGTCTACCTGGGCCTGGTAGAGCTGGTGTTGGTGGAGTTTCTGATCGGTAATATCAGTAGCAATACTACCAACCGCATACAGCTCCTGTTGCCCATTATAAATAGGAAATCGGGTAATCAGATAGCGTTCGCAGCTGCCCCTGAATGAACCGCTCTTGCTCGATGGTGTTGGTCTTGCCAGAACTAATGGCCTGCTGATCATAGGCTTCATGGATACAAACATCATCCGGAGGTTTGAGCATATCCTGATTGATACCAATAAGCGCCTCACGTTCATAGCCAAGCTCACTGGCAAACGCATGATTGGCGATCAGATAGCATCCCTGTAGGTCTGTACGGCAATCGATGCAGGCGCAGTGATCGATCACTTGTTGCAGCAATTCCATCGTTTGCCAGATGCTCGCTTCTAACTCGACCCGTTCGCTCATATCACGTACAATGCTGACGAGTGCCTGTGGCTGACCCTGATGATCGACCATCGTTACCGCCGAGATCTGACCAGGAAACGTGCTGTCATCGCTCCGCCGGCAGTTCAATACACCCGACCACGAGCCATGCTCAATCGCCAAGCGCATCAATCCTTGCACATGAACCAGTCTCAAAAACCCTGGCGAAGCAAAATCAGGACACACGCCAATTGTACAAAGCCCAGAAAATTGACACTATAGCGCTCGTAGCGTACCACCAGCCGACGATAGTTCTGCAGCCAGGCAAACGCCCGCTCGACCTTCCAGCGTCGCTTCGCTCGGCGCAGGGGTCGCCCATCCTGCGTCGTTCCCTTCCGGTTCCGG
>JAAURD010000090.1 GCA_012034075.1 Chloroflexaceae bacterium
GTCGGATGGGCTGCGTACTCCAGGAAAGCCAGCAACACTCGCTGCTCATCGCGGTTCAGCACCTGCAACTGGTCCACCAGCGTATCTGCCAGGGCCGCATCCAGCGCAGCGGCCCAGCTCATCCCCACGCTAAAACCGGTGAATAGAGCGCTGTAGACCGCCTGTGCCTGCGCCGTGCCCAGCTGCCGATAGACCCGAATAGCACTGAAGATGCGCCACAGATCCCGCAGGACCGCTGCACTATCAGCATCATCTGTCTGCACCACATACTGCACCTGCGTCGCGCCGCTGTCCGCATGCTCGGAACGGCCCACCTCCAGCAGGTCCTCCCACACCACGCGGCCCTGCTTATCATCAACAGTCACATCGAGCATGCCATGTGCAGCCAGGTCCCGCAGCGCCCGGTAGATTGCCATACCCTGCTCAGCTTCAGCGTACTCCCGCCCAGGTGGCAGAATATCGATAAACACAAAGCGCCGTTTCATCGCCTCGCTCATCTGGTTCAGAAAGTGACGGTCAAAGCTGTTGAGCGTGCCAATCATCCGAAAATCCCGGGGTAGCGGCACCGCAACAACATCGCCCCCATCGGTCGGTACCAGCAGCGGGCTGCGTTGCCCACCCAGCGTGGTCAGCAGGCTGCCAAAGGCCGCATCCACTGGCGCACGGGTAAACTCGTCAATCACCAGCCAGCGCCCGCGATAGCGCTGCCCACTGCCGTCGGCAATCTCCTGTCGCTGCAACGTCTCTCCCGCTGGCACCGTCTCTCCATCATAACCCATATAGTTGCGCAGCACCGCCCGCGTCAGGCAGCCATGGTGGATAGTGTAAACCAGGCTACGTCCCTGGTCGGTACGCTCCAGATACGGCGCAATGCCGCCAATCACATCACGGATACCCCAGTCCTCAGTTGCCGTAACAACATCCACGGCATAGCCCTGCCGTCGCATGCGCTGCTCGGCGGGCGGCTCGGTCGGTGAACGGCGCGGGTCGGTCGGCATCGTCAACAGAATCGTATCTTCCGTATCGCACCAGAGCATGCTCGGTAACAGTGTTGCCAGGTGGGTCTTGCCGGTGCCAGGCGGGCCGCTCAGAATAACGTGCTGCCCCGCCACCAGAGCACGGTAAATACGCAAGATCGTGTTGCGGTCGATCAGCAAGACACGTTGGATCTCACGGATGCGCTGTTCCAGCGTGTCCGGGTCGATCCATTGCAAGGCCTCATCGGTAAGAAGCTTCAAACCCTGTTCGCTGTTGCGGACGTGCTGGACATGCTCCAGAAAGGTGTTGATTGCCTTGATCGTCGAGGTCTCGCCCTCCAGCGGCGCCAATGCATCAGGTAGTGCTTGCCACAGGCCATCCGTTGTGCGTTCGACCAGACCAGCCTCCGCGTACCACTGCGGCAGCGTTTCACCCAGCGGCCAGGCTGCCGCCGGATGGGGCGTCCCATCCATCGGCGCAGCCAGAATCGGCAGCAGATAACGACCATCGCTCGACGGCAGTAGCATCGTCAGCGCGGCATAGCGCACCAGATGCGGCTCCGTATTATCCGCCAGGTGCGGCCAGCGGCGGTAGTGCCCATCATCAAGTGGCTCCAGCAAACGCAGATGCAGGAGATCGCGCACAAGCTGCCCTGCATCCGGCTTTTCATTCAGGACAGGCGCAATCGGCGGGCTAACATGTCCCATGCGATCAACAATCTGCTCCGGAGTATAGGATGGATCATTCAGATGTGTTATCAGCTGTACATATGGCTTCAGGCTCTTGCCCAGCGTGGTAGGGAAATGCGACTGTTCCGGCGGAAAGATAGGGCTGTTCTCTTCAGGCGGGTAGGTTTTGCCGCCAAGCCAGAAGGGTGTCAGGCGTGGGTCATAGAACGAGAAGTTTTTGCCATAATCCGGCTCGAGTTTTTCACGTATCTCAACAAGTTGCTGGTCAACATTCGCATCGGGCTGGCTGATCAGGATGTCAAAGCCCTGGGTAATCTTCTTTTTATGCTCGCGTGAGGCTATAGGCTCAAACGTATCAGGATGAACAATATGCAAGACCAGTTCTCGCTGGGCATATGCGCGATTAACAGGCAGACCGTGAACAAATTGGCGAAAAGCCCACGGATCATCAAGGAATTGGGATTGTTCGCTCTGGGACAGTTGCTTCCAGCTGCGTACAAATTCCAGCAAGAACTCCAGTTGATAGGGACGGTGAATAAGATATGCCATGCCAGGGTTGCCCACCCCGATACCCAATGTTTTGATGAGATCATCAGGAATACGCACTGGCGCTGGCGACCATTCAAGGATCCGATTGATAAGGTTAAGACGCGCCGAGAAGCTCATAACATCATTCGAGATGACCATGAGATGCACATACGTTAATTCACCGGCAAACTGGTAGATATTTGGGCGGGCGCCATCAAGTTGGCGACGGAATTTCACCTCGAAGCTGTCGCTGCTGTTGTCAGGGTTGACTACAAACCGCCGGTAAAGTTCTTCAATATGGTAGTTAGTCCATATAAATTGTCCTGGTGTAAACAGCGAGCCATCGCTGCGCAACACAGCATCAACAAAAAGCTGCATCGTATCATAGAGAGGCTGGTTCTGTGGAAGATTAAATCGAGCCATGGAATACGTATCCTTCTATCTGTATCTCTGCTCCCCACCTCTATTGTACACCATATCGTTACGGCAGACCCTATTGCCTATAAGGGCATTGCCATGCCCTTTACGCGTTACGCTGAGAGCTGCTGCAGAACGCTTTGTAGAGCCGTGCTAAAGGTGAGCGGGCGTGATTGCCAGGGCGCTAGCTGGTGCGGGCGGGCCAGCTGTTGCTCTAGCGCGGTGATCAGAAAGTCACGATTGATGCTGTCGAGGCTGTCATGGGGCAACTGGTAACGTTGCGCCAATGCACTGGTCTTTCCCCGTTTCAGCGTATAATCAATACAGACGACGGGAAGGCCGCAGGAAAGCGCAAAAATCAACGAATGAAAGCGCATAGTGAGCGCAGCGGTAGCCGATTGGAAGACCTGTACGGCTTCGGCCGGGCTTAGCTCACCGTCGAGCAAGCCAGGCACGATGGCTTGTTGTAATGTCGGGTGCTGGCGTAGCAGGCGACGGTAAAACCAGCGGTCATCATCGCCAATATGGTTGGTACACATGGGGAAGGGGAGTATGCGTAAGTCCGGATGTCGTAGGATCAGCGTCTCAAGTGCTGCGACGACTTCCTGTTCAAAGTGTGCTTTGATCTGCTCTGCCTCGGCTCTGGACATATCGGCAGCATACTGGCGGTACGGCCAGTCACGCAAACCAAGCAGCAGCACTGGCTGATCGGCTGTTTTGAGCGTGTCGGCCGGTTGTGCCTGGCACTGGTGTTGCAACCACGTCCACGATGGATCTTCGGCGACCTGATCGGCGTGGGTATCGACACCAAGCACACGCGCCAGATCACGCGATTGCCGATCACGGTAGATGCGATAGGATGCCTGTTGCAGCAGCTGAATAAGTGCCTGGTTATAGGGCGAAAACGGAATAATCGGCCCGATGCCACAGCCGGCCAGGATAGTGGGGATACCATGATCGGCGGCACGGCGAAAGAGGGCTAGCATCTCAACGACATTGGGGATGGTCATGATCGGGCCACCGCCAAAGATGACCAGATCCATGGATGTTACCTGTTGCAGCGCCTGCTTGATAGGGTAGATTTCAGAGCCGTGCAATGCCGGCATCTGGTTGCGGGTTACCTGCGAGATATACGGTTCCAGAGAAGCAACATACAGCACAATATCGCCAACAGCAGCACCCAATGCCTGCACAATACCGCCGAGAATGGCTTTATCGCCGAGGGTTTCGGTGCCATACCAGCCAATAATCAACACGCGGTATGGCTGCTGTGCCCTGGCTGGCAGGTGCATTGCTGGTGCAATGGGCTGGATATTGGTACTCAGCTGTACACTTGCCATGCGGCGCCGCATCGTTCGCCAAGTCCGCAGCGGTTTGAGTGCGTCACGGAATTGCTTGAGCGGCCATTTGAGCGGTTTGATGCGACTTTTGAGCAGGAATTGGCGTTTCATGCGGTGGATCAGGCGTTTTTTCCACATATCAGCATAGATACTGGGTAGCTGGCGCATGCTGCGTGGATGAATGCCAACATAGTCGTGCAGACAGGTATCACAGTGGTTCTTGACAATATCGTGCAGGTGCGGCTCGTTTCCCCAGTAGAGCCGCTCAGGATCGTCATTCAGTGCTGAACCAAGCGTTTGGCTTTGCACTGCGCAGTAGAGCAATTCGCCGCGTGAGGTGAGCGTGGCACCACGGTGCTGCCAATCACATCCGGCGGTGCGTGGGCGTCCATACATGATCTGGCCGATCAATGACCGATAAAAGAGGCGTTGATTCTCCGAAGGCTCATAAAAGCGAATCAGATTCTCCAGAAAAACCGCAAAATGATACCGTTCCTGCAACGTCAACGCAAATGGCTCGGTGGTATCTTGCGAGTAGAGGCGTTGGTGTGGAATACCAATCCGATATTTGAGGTAGATGTCTTGCTGGATCGCAAAATCGAGCAGGTCGTGCAGTCCGTAGATATTTTCTTTAATCACGGTACAACCCAGGCGTCGATTGGTGATCAGATCAGACGACTGTATCATGTCAATGACCCGTACCGCATTGTCGAAGTTGCCTGGGCGCCCACGCACTCGATCATGGACTGCGCCATATCCATCGAGCGAAACCATGACATCAAATTTGCCACCATGCGCCCGAATAACCTCGCCCATCTCACGGATGCGCTGGATTGTCATCGCACTTTTCAGCGCATTGGTTATCAGCGACACGGTTTGTAAGCGTGGGAGATGGGTGAAAAGAGCGGTGACAATCTGGTCGAGGTCTTTGCGCAGGGTTGGCTCACCACCGTTGATACCGACGGTGCGTACCTCCGAAAACAGCGGATTCCGCATAATCGTTGCTATCTGCTCCGGGCTGATCTGGTAATCGAGCTTTTGCTGCCAGATATTGCACATCTGACAATGGGCATTGCAGATATCATTGACCGGAAATTGAATAACGGTTGGTTTTTCCAACGGCCAAGGTCTGGCTCGCGCGGTCTGGTAGATACGGTGCATGGCAGCAACTTCACGTTTGAGATTCATGTTGGTGTCCTTAGCAATGACTATGGGTTGATGCAGCGCATCTGTTTACTGGCTGCCATTTATGATGCCGATGGAAGGGCGCGATGTTTTATCTGATTCAAACGCTGACGAGCATGATACACACGGTTATACAAGGTATTGAGCCGCCGAAACTGACGGAGTTGATGCTGGAACAACTCGCCCTGCTGTTGTACCAGCGCATCAAACTGCTCCGAGACATAGTCATACAGCTGCAGATCAAGGGCATGTTCTTCGACCAGCTGCCTCCGCACCGCAGGTGATAATTGCTCCGTTGATGCACGCTCCCGCGTCACATTTTGGTTCAGATAAAAGATGTTCGGCCATCCCAGTGTTTGCTTAAGCAGCAACAAAAATTCGTCGAAGCGCTCAGAGATACCCGCAAGGAGGAAATAGTTGTTTTGCAGATGGTTTTTGGCGTCTTCAAGGTCGGCTTCCGTCAATATTGGCGCTTCATGCATGCCGTGAAGCCACGTATCAAATTTTCGTCCTCGCACAAGAACACGGGTCTGGAAGTTTTTATGCGAGGGGTGCAGGACAAAATCTTCAAGCGTCATTGTGGGTGAATGAAGAGGCACATTGGGACTACGTTGCACCTGATAATAGAACGAGATTAACCGATCAATGGGATCGCGTAACAGCAGCATATATTGAAATGGTGTGTCCTCTGGTAGAAACGCATGAAAGCCAACCCCAATATGACCGGAGATGATATGCAGCTTTTTTTTGGGTTCATCGAGCACATGCATAAATTCGGTTTCAGATAAAGCCCCAACAGGCTTTTTATGAGCCGAGTTGAATGCATGATAGCGTAGTTTTCGTCTCGGATAGTTAATCTTTATCTGATGCTCTGGTTGATAGTTCTGATCAATAATCCAGTTGAGCGTAGTACCAGCTGTTTTAAAGATATGGATAAAAAGAATGACTGCCTGCGGGTTATAATGGCTCAGCGACATGGATACTCCTTCCTCTACTGGCTGCCATCGGGTGGACTAAAATCATAGGTACCGGTGAGGTCGGGGTGCCACAGCCAGATGCTATACTCACAGGCGGCATATTCGGCACACGGGTCAGGACCAACGCCGTACCAGCATAGGGATCGACCTGGCGGCCATAGTGGCGCACCTCAAAGTGTAGATGGGGCGTGCCAATGGTAAAGCCGCTCATACCGCTGGTGCCCAGCATATCGCCCGTTTGTACAGGGATGCCAACGCCATTATTGACGGCGCCAGTAAAGCGACTATCGAAGGTATCGAGGTGCCAGTAGACCGTTTCATAGCCGTTTTGATGCAGGATGACGACGCCATTGCCGGGGTGGGTATACGCAAACGCGGTACCAGGGGCAGCGGCGAGAATAGGAGTGCCAATCGGCTGGTCGGTAAAGACATAATCATGGCCGTCGTGGCTGTTATATTGCACATTGGCAGTACCAAAATAGGTAACTACAGCGTTGTTGCCGTCACCGCCGCTATCAACGGTGGGGTAGACATGATCAAAGTAGGCCAGATGCTCCACGGCAACACCTTCGGGCCAGGGTAAATGCAGAAAGCGGTAGCGTGTGGAGCCGTTGCCCACACTGGCGCCGGGGCCGGAGTCGGGGTCGGGTGGGGGGACGGTCTCGTTCTGCTCTTCGGCGGCGGGTGGGTTGGGGTTCACCGGGCCGGGGGACAGATCGAGCAACTGGTTTTGAAAGTAGGTTTGGAAGGCATTGACAAAGCGTTCGTTGAAATCATACCACTCTTCGGCGGTATGACCGATAGCCATAAAGCGTTGAACCGCAACGCCCTCCATAGCCTGATCCAGCGAGAGCGTAAGCGATGTGCCATCGACAAAAGTCACAATGGGTGGCTCGGTGTAGGGTCCCAGGCCAGTGCGAATCGCTTTGCTGGCCCATTCCATCTGGGCGCGAAAACTGGAAGGACCAGCGGGACCAAACGGCTGGCTGAGCACCTCTGGCGGCGCATCGGTGCGACTTAAGAGGCTATTCATCGCTTCGAGCAAGGTGAGCAACAAACGCGGACTGACGCCATAGTAGAGGCTGTTGCTTTCGATCATCATTGCGGCGGTTTGATCGCCTTCGGTATAGCTTTTGAGCGGGCCAGGAACGGAATCGAGGAATGCCTGGACGCCGAGTGAGGTGTTGGTCTGTGCAGGAGGATCATCGGTCTGTGACTGTACCAGTGGGGCAGAGGTAAGGACGAGCAGCAGCGTGGACAGCAGGGCGATAGAAAGTAAGTTGGTACGCATTGGCATAGCTCTGGTCGAAATGAAGTATTGCTTGACTTTGACAAAATCAACGCAGTTCGAGCGGGTATTTCACCATCCGATCATCTGTTTCTTTTGTTTATCCAAGTGTATCTTGTCCTCTACATCATAGCCATTTGGTAGCGGTGTGTTGTGCGTGATTATTGTACACGATACCTTGTTTTCATGCAACTTGATTCACCAGGTCGTTTCGATCGGAGCATGTTCATTGTTCCTTAGCCAGGTATACTGTTGTGATGTTGATGCAGTAGTAGTGATAGTTTTTTTCTTCACAATTGACATTTCCGGGCAGATGTCGTAGCATGATGGGCAGAGGTCAGAGTAGTTTGTGTATGACGGTATCAGGTGGGTCTATAACAATACATTTAAACTACCCATCGCGTATTGTGGCCAGAAATGGACACGCGCTTCGGCACGATCTCTGAGCAACATCGGAGTGATGGCTACCAGGTTGTTGAATATATGAAACGATTTTTTGCCTCTTTGTAACCGTCTTGTAACTTCTATCTGTTACTTTATGAGCGTAGACATCATGTTGCTACAAACAACCATCACGTGCAAAACCGAGCACATGGCTTGAGGTCAGGATGGTTGACGTCAGATGGATACGAACAAGTGTAATGCGTATTTCTATGCATAAGGAGGTCACTAACATGGCAACCGATTGGGGCAAACAGGCTGAAGACATGATTAAAAACTGGACGGGCGCCCAACAGAAAATGTGGGAAAGCTGGGTGAGCACAATGAAAGGCATGAGTGCCGGACCAACCGCCGATGCCTGGCAGAGCTCGATTGATCAGTGGAAAACATCAGTCAATCAGGCACTCGATGCTCAACTTACGTGGACTCAATTCTGGGCCGATAGCGTTGTTTCTGGTGCTGGTTCATCAAAACAGATGACCGACTGGTCAAACCAGGTGCTGGAGATGACCAAACGCTGGAAAGAAACCCAGACCCAGCTGTGGGATAACTGGTTTGATACACTGAAAAAATCAGATCCATCGACAATGGCCAAGAACTGGAATCCTGAAGAAATGCAGAAAATGATGCAGGTCTGGCAGGAATCAGCGCAGAAAGCGATGGAAGCCCAGATGGAAATGGCTCGCATGTGGGCAAGCAGCAGCCAGACCGGCACCAAAGCCTAGCGTATCGTTTGTCTGACTGTTCAGTATCGTATCCATGGCCGTTCTGTAGCGTCTATGGATTGTAGGGTACGCTCACTATTCTGATTCACACATATAACTCCATCCTTAACCATAAGAGTGAATCATATAAAGCACAATGTCTCCATAAGATGACATTGTGCTTTCTGTTTTTGCCTCTCCGATACCAACCCTGCTACAGGGTTGTAACATGCTTTGACCCTGTGTGGAAACCAGGGATCGGGGACGGTACCATCATTATCATTATGATGGACGGTACACCGGTTGCCAGGAACAGCCACTTGATATCACTTTCATAGAGTTGTTGAAGTTATGGTACACTGACTAGGCACAAGGCATGCATGTCGGGAAGATGAACGCAAATACCGGCATTGGCTAACCGAAAAGAAAGAATAGCAGGTGCTTCTGTCGTTGTTACCGACTGTATCGCTGGAAATCAAGAAAGGGGTTTATCAAACAGATGTCAAAAGTTATTTCCATTCACTCGTTTCGAGGTGGCACAGGAAAATCGAATACAACTGCCAATGTTGCAGCGATTCTGGTTGGACGTGGCTTACGTGTAGGCATTGTGGATACGGATATTCAGTCACCGGGTATTCATGCGCTTTTTGGCCTAGATGAGAACGACATGGATTTGTCGTTAAATGATTATTTGTGGGGGAAATGTGAAATCAGGGACGCAGCGCAGGATGTTACCGCTGCACTTAAGGCACAAGACCCGAGTATCAAAGGTCAGGCCTTTCTTATCCCGTCAAGCATTAAAGCCGGTGAGATTGCGCGTATTTTGCGCGAGGGGTATGACGTTGGCTTGCTCAATGATGGTTTCCAACGGTTGCTGGTCGATCTCAGTCTGGATGTGTTGATGATTGATACGCACCCTGGATTAAATGAAGAAACACTGCTCTCGATAGCTATTTCGGATTCACTGGCTATTATTATGCGACCCGACAACCAGGATTATCAGGGGACAGGCGTGGCCGTGGAAGTGGCACGCAAATTGGATGTCCCGAACCTGGTGCTGGTGGTGAACAAGGTGCCGCAAGTATTCGATTTTGATGAAGTACAGGCTCGTGTCGAGCATATCTATGGCTGTGAAGTGGGCGCTGTGTTACCGCATTCCGATGAGATGATGGCATTGGCAAGTTCGGGTATTTTTGCCTTGCGCTATCCCGATAATACTATGTCACAGAAACTCCGGCTGCTGGCGCACCGTCTGATATCATAAGGAAGCGCGGCACTGGTGTATGGCCGACAGGCCAAGAGAGTAGCAGAAGCGAAACAGGGTTATGTTGCACGTTCTAGGCAAAGCACTCAATATTCGTGCCTCTGAATGGTCACGCCTACTTTCGTTGTATGCAATGCTCTTTGTCTTTGTGATTGGCTGGCGCTGGGCAGCCGCAGTGATTGAGGCCGGGTTTCTGCAACAACTGGGGGTCGAGGCACTCCCCTGGTTTTTTATGATCAAAGCAGTGATCTCCCTTCCAGCGACCATTGTGTATAGCGTGTTTGCTGATCGAACATCACGCGGTATGCTACTGATAGGCATTCTTGCAACCGCCGTGGTGGGTGTAATGGTCGGCCTGTTGCTGATTCTGCTGCAACTTGATGGCATTGGCTACCCCTTGCTGTTTCTGCTGCTCTTTGTGCCACTAGATGATATCTTCTGGGCACAGATGCTTCTGTATATTTATAACTTCTTTGACACCCGTTCCAGTAAACGCATTATCCCGGTGTTACTCACATCGGTTACGGTTGGTGGTATTATCGCTGGTCTTTCCATGCCACTCGTCAATGCACTGCTGCCACCGCTTGTTGTCATCATGATCTGGCCCTTTTCGATTGTCGCGGTGATGGTCATCATTTGGTTTATTCCACATTGGCTACGACGTGATGCGTCTACCAACCAGACCGGAGAACTCCTGCTGACAACAGCAACATCCGGCGAAACGCGCGAATCGCACCTGACCAGTTTGCGTGAAGGCTTTCGCTATGTCACCCAATCAACCCTGTTGCGTTGGGTCGCCGTTTCAACGCTGTTGGTGTCCGTACTGCTCGTCTTTCTCGAATATCAGACCAGTCAGGTCTTATTACAGAGCTTTCAATCACCGGATCCACAGCAGGTAACCCGTGATATTGCCAATTTTATTGGTCTGGTGTTGGCAGTGAGTAACATGATTTTGCTGCCGTTTCAATTGTTCTTGATGAGTCGGATGATTAGTCGCATGGGTGTAGGCAATGCCAATCTCATCTTTCCCCTGGGGAATATGGTTATTGCTACCAGCCTGTTACTGCTGCCCGGTCTGCCAACTGCTGCTCTGGCCTATGTTGGTCGAACCCGTTTCTATAACTCTATTGGTTTTCCTATCGATGGTTTGCTCTATAATGCTGTTCCACTGCGCGTGAAAGGACGAGCACGGGCGTTTGCCAATGGGTTTGTCATCCCAGCCGGGGCCTTTCTCGGTGCGATTCTGCTGTTGTTACTGCCAATCGTCAATGCCGCTGTGGGATTGACCTGGTTGTTGCCATCGTTCATTGTGGTGGTTTCACTGGCATATCTCTTTTCGGGTCTGGTCATCCGGCGCTATTATCAACATGCGCTGATAGCCCTCCTGGAACAAGAAGACTATGCATCCCTGATGAGCCATGAATATAGTAACGTGCTAGCAGCCGATCCAACCACGTTGCAGACATTAACCAGACGTCTGGAAGAGAGCTCCGGTGATGAATTTACCATCTTTATGGCAAAGTTAATCAGTGAAGTGGGCAGCAACGAAGCCATCCCAATCCTGGGTGAAAAGGCTCGAAAGACCACTAATCCATATGTACGTTCAGCATTGATCGACATCTTGACTGTAGCAGATGTGCAAAGCACAGCCGTGCAAGAGCTCTACATCGAGTTTCTCAAAGACCCCGATGCGCGGGTACGTCAATCGGCACTCGCCGGATTGGAACATCAACAGTTTGATCAGTCAACATTCATTTCCATGGTCCAACATTTGCTTCAGGACGAGGATATTCATGTACAGACACAGGCCATGGGACCACTGCTCCGTTCTAAAGACCCGGCTGATCGTGAGTCCGCCATAAACCGCTTGAATGAGTTGTTGAGCAGTGCTGATCCTACGCATCGAGCCAGTGGGATCAAGGTACTGGGGCAAACACAGGATAATCGCTACATATTGCGTTTGCTGGTCTATCTGACAGACCCATCCAATGAGGTCCGTCTGGAAGCTGCCATCGCTTTTGAGCGCTTGGTCCAGGAATCATTACCGGCCGAGGCAGCCGATCTGGTACTTGAGCGTATGAGTATGCAAGTGCATGATCCGGTCGAACGGGTGCGTTTATCTTCATTAGTGGTTCTAGGCTATCTTGGCATTGCCGAATCGATCAACGTATTTGTCGAGGCACTGACCGATAGCAGCCCACAGATTCGTAAAACCGCCGTTGATATCCTGGTTGATATCGGTCGTCAAGGGCGCATATCTTCAAAAGATGTTCCAAAATGGACGTTTTTTGCGAAACATCCCGCCCTGAACACCAGTCAACCGCGTCATCAGCATCTCCATCAGGTTATTATTCCAACACTCGAGCAGCACCTCGCCTCAACCAATCCGTATGTGCGCAAAATGGCAGCGGTCGTCTTAAGTGGCATCAAACCAGAGCAATTCAGTTCCTATATCTTTGCCTTTATCAATGAAAATTTACTGCTGATCTATAAGAATCGAGCATCAGCGCACGCATTGGTCCACTATCATCAGCATATCAGTGTGGGAGTGATGTTGAGCGCTCTGCGCGAACAGAACGATCGGCTGTTTGATGAGATCTTTTTATTGCTTTCGACCTTGCACGAAACCGATGCACTCACAGTCGTTCATGATTCGTTGAAAAGTCCTGTTGCGCATGTACGTGCAAACGCAGCGGAAGCAATGGAAGCCATGACATCACCGCAGATTGCACAGCTCATAGAACCCCTTTTTGATGATAAAATAACTGATCATGCGCTGCTGGAATTGGGGAGAACAACCTGGGATGTTCCTCTTTCCACAACAGTTGAGGTAATTGAACAATTCACAACCGATCCGGATGATCTGTTGCGAGCGACTATGGTGTATGCATTGGGTGAGATTGGTCGCACGTTGGAGACCAAGCCGCCCCTCACCCCCGGCCCCTCTCCCACAAGGGACCCAGGGAGTCGATTGCCAGCACAGCCGAAGGATCGGCGGAATCGGCGAGGATTGGATGTATTGGGACGGATCGCAGGCCATGAATCACCGTCTGAGTCATCATCGAACCACCGTCAGCCACCCGTTCCAACCGACGGAGCATCACCGGCTGTACCGCTGACTCGTGGTCGCGTCCAGACCTTGATTGTTCGCGCACTCCAAGATCCGTCGAAAGATGTGCAGTTAGCTGGACGAACAGCCGGGCGGGTACTGGCAGGTATGCCAGTGATCGATGCATTCATACAGGAAGAGGGGGATCACGTGCTTTCTACTATTGAACGAATTATCTTTCTCAAGGGGGTGCCTTTTTTCCAGGGGATGACAGTTGAACAACTCAAGGTGTTAGCAAACGTTTGTGAAGAGCAGTTTTTTCCTCAAGATACGGGCATTTGCCAACAGGGCGATCCGGGTGGTACGCTCTATGTTGTAGTGAGTGGCCGCGTTGGGATTGAGCAAGAAAAACGGGCAGGTGCGTTTGCTCGGCTCGCTACGGTGGAAGCTCACTCATACTTTGGTGAAGCCAATCTGTTTGATGATAGCCCATATGCCGCTTCCGCCATTGCGTTACAAGATACGTTGACCTTGCGGTTACGACGTGAACCGCTCATTGAACTGGCACGCCAACACCCAGACCTTTCGCTTGAGTTAATCAAGGTGCTGAGCCAACGCTTGCGTGAGGTCAATGATCGGATTGCAGAGTTGACTCGTACGAGACCAAGGCAACTTCATAAACTCTATGATCAGTTTGAATAACTATCAGTGTATTCAGCTACACTTTCAAGAACAGGTAAACCGCACTCCAGAGCAGATAGCGGTGTTTTGTGGTGATCGTTCCTTAAGCTTTGGGGCATTAAACCGGCAGGCCAACCAGCTGGCGCATTTTTTAGCTGAGCAGGGCGTTGGGGCCGAGACGCTGGTAGGTATCTGTGTGGAGCGTTCGCTCGATATGGTGATTGGCCTCCTGGCTATTTTGAAGGCTGGTGCAGCCTATGTGCCACTGGATCCATCCTATCCCACCGAACGACTCGCATACATGATCCAGGATGCTCAAGTGCGATGGTTGCTGATCCAATCACATCTGACGAGTCAGCTCCCAGGTCAGCATCAACGGCTCATCTTGCTCGACCAGTTGCCTGATCGCCTCGCTGCGTGCAGCAGCGATAATCCACCTTGTGTGGTAACCCCTGAACAGCTGGCCTATGTCATCTATACCTCTGGTTCGACGGGGCGACCGAAAGGGGTCATGGGGTTGCATCAGGGGAGCATGAACCGCTTTGCCTGGATGTGGCAGACATACCCGTTTGAGCCATGGGAACGCTGCTGTCAGAAGACCGCACTCAGCTTTGTCGATTCGGTCTGGGAAATCTTTGGGCCACTGCTGCAAGGCATTCCGCTGGTGATTTTGCCAGATGATGTCGTGCGTCGTCCGCTGGCACTGGTCGATGCGCTCAGCACGTGGCAGATAACACGGCTGGTGCTGGTGCCCTCGTTGCTTGCGGTTTTGCTCGAACAGGTCCCCGATATCGCGGAGCGTTTGCCCCGGTTGCGTTACTGGACGTCGAGTGGCGAGGCGTTACCGCTTGCTTTGTTGCAGCGTTTTCAGCAGCAGCTACCAGAAGCCGTGTTGCTCAATCTCTATGGTTCATCGGAGGTATCGGCCGATGCGACCTGGTATGATTCACGCGATGGTGCTATTGGCGCCAGTGTACCGATTGGTCGGCCCATTGCCAATATGCACGCCTATGTACTGGATGACGCCAACCAGCACGCCCCGCCAGGGGTGATCGGTGAACTCCACCTGAGCGGGGTGGGTCTGGCACGGGGCTACCTGAACCGACCAGCATTAACCGCAGAGCGCTTTGTCCCCAATCCATTTGACGCACAAGGTCAGTCGCGGCTGTATAAGACGGGTGACCTGGTACGACGGCGTGCAGATGGCTTGCTCGACTATATTGGGCGCAAAGATCATCAGGTGAATATCCGTGGCTTTCGCATCGAACCAGGCGAAATCGAACAGGTGCTAAGCGAACATCCAATGGTAGAACGTGCGTTGGTGACCGCATGGAAAGAAGTTCTAAGAGAGCCTGGTGGGGTGATTCCTCCAGGTGTAGACCCGCGTTTGATTGCGTATGTGATACCGAGTCCCGATCATGTTGAAGCGTCATTTGAGACGCAAGTACAGCAGTGGGGTGCTATTTTTGGGCACTACTATGATCATGAGTCACCTTCAGACGATCCGACCTTTAATTTTGCCAGCTGGGTCAGCAGCTATACCGGTGCGTCCATCACCGCAGCGGAAATGCGCGAATGGCTGGATGATACCGTCGAACCGATAGTGGCGCGGCAGCCACAGCATGTGTTGGAGATAGGCTGTGGGACGGGCATGCTCATCTTTCGGATTGCCCTGCGACACGCGCCTACTGGGCAACCGATGTCTTACCATCGGCACTGGATTATGTGCAACAACAGGTGATACCACGGTTACCGCTCCAGCCCGATGAGATACGCTTGCTACCCGGTGCGGCTGATGATCTCGGGGCCATGCCGAACGCTTTTTTCGATGCCGTGATTCTCAATGGGGTAGCGCAATACTTTCCGACCATCGATTATGTTTTGCGTGTGCTTGAAGGGATGTTGCAGACCGTCAAGCCGGGTGGCTGTATCATGATTGGTGATGTGCGCCATTTTGGTCTGCATCGGGCATTTCATACATCGGTGCAACTCTTTCAAGCAGATGCAGCGATGTCATGCGAACAACTCGATCAACTGATTACTAACAGGGTGGTGCAAGAAAAAGAACTGTTGCTCGATCCGCGCTTCTTTGCGCTGTTGCCATCGCTGTATCCGCAGATTGAACGCGTGGAGATACGGCTGAAGCGAGGACAATATCACAACGAGATGATGCGCTTTCGTTATAATGTGCTCTTGCATATCCGTGAACCACAACAAACCCATGTTCCTGCGCCGCTGCCGCTGTTCGAATGGCATGATTGGCAGCACAAAGGGTTTACGCTGGAGAGCCTGAGAGCATATATCACGGCTCATCAGGCACCAGCACTGGCATTCAGCCGGATTCCCAATGCGCGGGTGCTGGCCGATGTAAAAGCCCAGGAGTGGCTGACAAAACCCTATGCGGTTGCAACGGTAGGGGCATTGCGCCCGATGGTGGCGGCGTTAACCGAATCGATAGGGGTTGATCCATGGCATCTGTGGCAATTGGGTGAGGAACTGGGCTATGATGTGACCATCAGTTGGTCGGCTGAAGCGTTGGAATGTATTGATGCGGTGTTTATCCAGAGGAATAGTGCTGAACCAACGCTGGGGCGCTGGGGCGCTGGGGCGCTGGGGCGCTTCAACGTGGGTCAGAATATCAGGCACTATGCCAATAACCCGTTCCAGACGACCGTAATCCAGGATGTGCCGGCGACTTTGCGTGCCTATCTGGAAACGCGTTTGCCCGCCTATATGATACCTGCGACATTTGTTCTGATTGATACGTTCCCGCTGACCCCGAATGGCAAAATTGATCGTCAGGCGTTACCAGCGCCGGAGTGGCGCTCGGTGCAGACGACCGCGACTGTTTTGCCCCGCACACCAATCGAAACCACCCTTGCAGCAATCTGGTGCGATCTGCTGACCCTGCAAACCGTGGGCGTGCATGACCGCTTTTTTGAGCTTGGCGGGCATTCCTTGCTTGCAACACGAGTGATATCGCGCATACGCGATACGTTTGGCGTGGAAATACCATTGCGCCAGATGTTTGAAGATGCGACGATTGCAGGGCTTGCAGCATGGATCGAAGCTGTGCAGCATACTGAAGGCCATTCCCGATCGCATACACCTGAGCCAGGAAGTGAACGCGAGGAAGGAGAGATCTAAAACAGGATGACGACCCTGGAATTGATCGAGTACCTGCGCCAACACGATATTCAACTCTGGCTTGAAGGAGATCGACTGCGTTATAGTGCTCCAGGTGGAGCGTTAACATCATCGTTGCGAGCAACATTGACCGCACGGAAAGCTGAGATCATTGCATTTTTGCGTCAGCGCCAGCCGGTTGCCACCGGAAAAACGCACTCGATCACGGCAGTATCACGCGAAGGTGAACTTCCGCTTTCATTTGCCCAGCAACGGCTCTGGTTTTTAGAGCAACTGAAACCAGGGCGACCGGTCTATACCATTCCAGCGGTCTTCTCACTGACTGGCTCACTGGATAGAGTGGCGCTGGAACAGAGTGTTAACGCGCTAGTTGCCCGCCATGAGTCATTGCGTACCTGTTTTCAGCCGAACAGGGCGACCACGCCAGGTCATTGCGGCATCACTGCATGTGCCGCTGGTCGTAACGGATATACGCCATATGGTCGCTGCTGAGCAGACTGAAACGAGCGAGCGCTTGATTGCACAACACCTGCAACAGCCCTTTTATCTCGATCAACTGCCCCTGATACGCACGGCATTGCTGCGGCTGGCTGATGATTGGCATATCCTGGTAATCACCATGCATCATAGTATTGCTGATGGCTGGTCGTTTGATCTGCTCTTTCGTGAACTGGCAACAGCGTATACTTCCTATACTCATGGACAACAACCCGATTTACCGGTGTTATCCCTGCAATATGCCGACTTTGCCTACTGGCAACGGCACTGGTTGCAAGGGCAAGTACAGACTGAACAGCTCCGTTACTGGCAAGAGCAATTGCATGCAGCCCCAGCACTGCTTGATCTGCCGACTGACTATGCACGTCCGCCGGAACAATCATTCCGTGGTGATGTGTATCGTCACTTGCTACCGTCGAAGCTCATCGAGCAGGTAGTAACGGTAGGGCGCCCGTCCGGCGCCACGCTCTTTATGACCTTGCTGGCAGCCTGGGCCGTCTTGCTCGCACGTTATAGCCGTCAGATGGATCTGCTGATTGGGACGCCGATTGCCAACCGGACGCGTAGCGATATTGAGGGTTTGGTTGGTTTTTTTGCCAATACCCTGGTGTTGCGCTTACGATTGGCACCGAACATGTCCTTTCGTGCTTTGCTGCAACAGACCCGTGAGGTCACCCTCAATGCCTACACACACCAGGACGTGCCATTTGAAGCGCTGGTCGAAGTGTTGCAGCCAGAACGGACGTTGCGTTCGCATCCGCTCTTTCAAGTCATGGTGGATAGCATCCCTCGACATGCATTGGTGTTGCCAGGTTTAGCGGTGGAACACATGCCGGTGCATACGGGTACGGCCAAATTTGATCTGACATTGCTGCTGGAAGAGCGCGATGATGGCATGATGGCGGTCTGGGAATATGCGACTGATCTGTTCGCTGATACCACGATCAAGCGCATGGCAGGCCATTTTTGTCGTGCTGCTTGAGGCTCTTGTGGCTGAACCGGATGAGCGTATCACGCGGCTGCCGTTGTTCATCCCTTTCATATCTGACCCTTATCT
>JAAURD010000352.1 GCA_012034075.1 Chloroflexaceae bacterium
TGTTTATATGGATGTGCGGAACCAGCTTGACCGCCCCAATATTGCACTGGTCTTTGTCATCGACAAGTCGGGCAGTATGGATGCCTGCCACTGCGCGGGGCCAAACCGGGCGATGGATCAGTTTGCCGAGGGCGGCGTGCCCAAGATCGATATTGCCAAAGAAGCGGTTGTGCTGGCCTCCGATTTGCTGACGCCACGCGACACGCTGGGGTTGTCACCTTCGATACCCGTGCTTCGTGGACGTTGCCCGCCACGCAGGGGGCATCCAGTGCCGATGTTGCCGATGCGATTTCGGATGTACGCCCGGAAGGAAATACCAACGTGCGAGCCGGATTGCAGGCCGCCGAAGATATGCTGGCGGGTGTTGATGCCAATATCAAGCACGTCATTCTGCTGACGGACGGCTGGGGCGAAGGTGGCAGCAACCTCGATATTGCGGCCCGTATGCAAGAACAGGGCATGACCCTTTCGGTTGTGGCGGCGGGAAGCGGCTCTGCAACATACCTCGAAAACCTCGCCCAGACGGGCGGCGGGCGCTTCTACCCGGCTACTGATATGGCGGAAGTGCCTGAAATCTTTTTGCAAGAGACTATTGTTGCAGCGGGCAACTATATTGTTGAGCGGCCCTTCTTCCCGGCTATTGCCGATGAAAGCCCGATTTTGAGCGGTCTGGACGGCCTGCCGATCCTCTATGGCTACAATGGCACCACGCTGAAAGATACGGCCCAGAGCATTCTGGTTGCCGATGATCAATCGCCAGTGCTGGCACAGTGGCAGTATGGCCTAGGTCGCACGATTGCCTGGACAAGCGATACTAAAGGGCAATGGGGTAGCGATCTGGTGACGTGGGACGAGTTCCCGCGCTTCGCCGCGCAGATGGTCGGCTGGATGCTGCCGTCTGTTTCACAAGAACAGATTGATGCCACCGTGCGCATTGAAGGCTCGCAGATTATCATTGATGCAACGGTCGAAGAGCGTGAGGGCGCGACTGCCGAAGATTTACAGTTATCGGCTAGCATCCTCGGCGGCAACGGTCAGACTGGCGAAGAAAGCACACAGCGTAATGTCACTTTGCATCAGGTGGCCCCTGGCGAATATCGGGCGGTGATCCAGGCCCCCAATCCGGGTAGCTACCTTGTGCAACTACACGGGCAGGAAGGCGGGCAGATCACAGTCCAATCAACGATGGGCATGGTAGTGCCCTACTCGTCCGAGTATCGCCAGGATCAGAACAACCCGGCGCTGCTGGCAGAACTGGCAAGTATCACGGGCGGCAGCACGCTGCGTGAGCCGATTGAGGCATTTGCCCGCAACGACCTTGCGGCAGTCAGTCGGGCGCAAGAAATTGCACTGCCCCTGCTGATCCTGGCGCTGCTGCTGCTGCCGCTTATGGTTGTGGGTCTGCGGGTGGCTCGCCAGCCACGGCCAGCTGTGGCGCTCGCTGGCCTGCTGCTGGCCTTTGCGTCGCTGCTCATCCTGGGCTGCGAGTATGTGATGCTGCCCGATCATACGCTGAGCCGCTCCAATACGATCTTCAAGGTTTATTTTCAGGCGTGGGTGCTGCTGGCGATTGCTGCGCCGCTGCTGCTGGCAGCTGTCTTTCGGCGCATGCCGGCGGCATTAGACCGTGTGGGTGCTGCCAGGGGCGCGGCGGGCTGCGTCCCTGCGTATGGAAAGGCGGCGTTGCTCCTCTTGCTTGTTGCTGTGCTGCTGAGCGGGAGTGTCTATCCGATCTTGCGCGGTAGGCAGTGGTTGCGGTATCATGGCGACCGCTGGTGGGGGCTGGATGGTATGGCCCAGTTGGATGCCTACCACCCGCATGAGGCGGCTGCGGTGCGCTGGTTGCAGCAGCAGCCGGGCACTGGCGGCGTCCTGGAGACGATAGCTTCGAGTAGCGATGGCACCGATCAGCGTCTGCGTCCATCGCACTTTTCGGCGCTTACCGGGCGACCGACGCCGCGTGGCTGGTCTGGGCATACGGCGCAGTGGCATAATTACCGCACTGACCCGCGTATGCGCGAAGAATTTGAGATGATTGGGGCACTGGTGCTGGGTTTTCCGAAACGACAGCAGATCAACGATGTGCTGGTGTTGATGGCGGTCTATCAACTGGACTATGTCGTCTTTGGTGCGTTGGAGGCGCAACACTGGGGCACGGCAGGGCAGGCATTGCTCGACCGCCATTTGCCTGTGGTCTGGCAATCTGGGCCGGTGACTATCTATGGCCGACCGGATGACTTTCCGGATGCGTTGATCTGGCTGCATCCGCATGACTGGGGCGTGCTGGAGTATGCCACCGATGGCACCAAACGACCATTCCGCTGGATGCTGGGCGCCAGCGGCAAGATTTCGCTCTATAGCCAGCAGGCTGGCTTTGCGCGGATGACGTTTGAGCCGATCAGTAGCAGCGAGCCGGGCCAGATTAGCCTCTGGCAGGGGCAGCAGCGCTTGCTGCAGTGGGATGTTGTGCCCTATCAGCGCAGCCGCATGTGCTGTGGCTGCGCGTTGCGGCGGGGGTTACCACGCTGGAGCTGCGCACCAGTGTGACCCCGCGGATTGACGACCAGCGCCAGGTGACGGTGGCGCTGGTGCCGCCGCAGATTGCGCGTGAACCTTGTGGCTCTGAGTGCCAGGATGGAAGACACCCATGATTGTATCGGAGACCAGCCAGACCGCTCGCAGGCGTCTCTGGCACGAGGTCGGCCTGCATCTGTTGCTGCTGGTGCTGGTGCTGGTGGCTACGCTGGCTGGCTATAACCACACGCTGCCGACCATTGTGAGTGCCAATAGCGATGATCAGCAGCTCTTTGTCGATTTTTATGCCGAGGAAGAGAATGCAACCGACATCTACCGCTGGACCAGCGGCGCCAGCAGTATTTGCCTGCCCCAGACCGGCCAGGTGCCATTGCGCCTTGCTCGCCTGGTTGTGCTGGGCGATGGGGCCCATGCGCTGGGCATCAATCAGCTGGACCTGCTGGTGAATACGCAACCGCTGGTGACCGTGGATCTGCGGCCAGCGCGGCAGCATATCACGGTGCTGATTGGGCCACAGGGCCAGCCCGCCGATGATGTGTGTTTTGGCCTGCAGAGCGAGGCGGTGCGACCTGCCGCTGAACTGCGCGAGCTTGGCGTGCCCTTTCAGCTGTTGAGGCTGCAACGGGTGGCCGCTGGTGGTCCGGCGTGGCCGGCGCTGGTGCAGCTGGCGCTCAATCTGTTGCTGGCGTTGCTGGTCTTCTGGTTGCTGCGACTGCTCAGCATCCCCGCTGTCTGGGCTGCCCTGCTGGTGGCACTGCCCACCATCGGGTTGGGCTGGGCTACCGCTACGGGCACGATTGCTGCCGGCGTCAATGTCACGCGTGATTTGCTGCCGCTGGTGG
>JAAURD010000091.1 GCA_012034075.1 Chloroflexaceae bacterium
GTTCCGGCTGCGGCTGTTCCGGCTGTGGCTGTTCCGGCTGTGGGACAGGTGTGGGGTTAACCGGTGGAGGTGTACTGGCAGGCACCGGTGTTGTCTCTTGCGCTACTTGATCACCAAAGAACGGCAGCGCAAACGGGAGCCGATCACGCAAAAAGAACGTTCCGCCAACACAGAGAATGATCAACAGTGCAACTAAGCCAACCAGCAATGGAATCGGTGCTGATTTACTCGATTTTTTATTGCGCAGATCATCATCGGGAGGACGGCGCGTACTTGGTGAGCGATATGAGCCACGACTGGCCTGACCGGTTGGTGGGGCTTTGCGTGGATCACGCCGACCTGGTTGAGGCCGCCCCTCTTTCTCATTGGAGGACGCTGGTGGTGCTGCTGGTCCTACAGGGCTGCTGTCCGCATCTGGCGAAGCAACCGGGGTGGGGCCTGGCTCACTCCGCCGAACCGCGCCAGGATCTTCATTAAATGCATCGGATAGTGTATCCAGGGCTGCAAATTCATCTTCATCAACATCGTACCGGTCACGTGATTGAGCCGCTGAACTCATACCCGCGGCGGACGCTTCCGGGCTAGCGGGGGTTTCGTTGTTCATTGCTGGTTCTTCTATTACGGGACTTACTTGCTCTTTTGCCGTTTTAGTGTTTTGCGGCTCTGGTTCAAGCACGTGGGTTGGTCGTGCACCCAGTGCCTGCAAGCCTTTTATCGCCAACTCATTGTTGGGGTCTAGTTCGAGCACACGTTCCAGTGCTACCTGTCGCTCCGAACGATTTTCAGCCACACCGGCTAGCCAGATCCATGCCTGGGCGTGGTCCGGGTGTTCGCTGGTCAGCAAACGAAAGAGATTGCGTGCTTCTTCTTTGTTGCCTTCACGTGCTGCTTCAATACCTAATTGTAAAATGCTTCCAGGATCCGTCATTAGTGCTACTCCCTCTTCAGCCTTATGGTATAGTAGAGCATATCACAACCTGTGTTTTGACATTCTACCACACAACCCACACACAACATTTGCTGTTTGACGGATTGTAAACATCAATCAAGATATCCTCGTAATTTTTTGCCTAGATGGGGATGACGCAGTTTGCGCAGAGCCACGGCTTCTATCTGACGAATACGTTCGCGCGTAATGCCAAATTCGACGCCTACCTCTTCCAGTGTGCGATAGCGGCCGTCTTTTAGACCATACCGCAACTGGATAATTTTGCGCTCTCGTTCGGGCAGTTTTTGTAATACTTCTTCAATCTGTTCACGGAGCATAGAGGCGGCGGCAGCTTCAGCCGGCGTGGCTACTCGATCATCTTCAATAAAATCGCCCATGCGGCCTTCACCATCCTGGCCCACAGGCATCTCGAGCGAGAGTGGGTGCATCGATGCTTCAAGGGTACGACGTACCTTATTCGGGCTGATACCCATCGCATCGGCAATTTCTTCCGGGGTTGGTTCACGTTGCATGGATTGTTGGAGTTTGTGTGATGTGCGTTTGACCTGACTAATCGCTTCACCCATATGCACTGGTAGGCGGATCGTGCGGCTCTGATCGGCAATAGCGCGGGTAATGGCTTGACGGATCCACCAGGTAGCATAGGTCGAGAACTTGTGGCCCTTGGTATAGTCAAATTTCTCGACCGCTCGCATTAAGCCGATATTGCCCTCCTGAACTAGGTCCATCATGGTCAAACCATACGATGTATATTTTTTGGCAATCGAGACAACCAGTCGCAGGTTCGCTTGAATCAAGTGCTGTCGTGCATCACAGCCAATCTCGACTTCACGGTCGAGTGCCAGTCGCTCGAAGTGAGACGAAAACTCACCATGTTCCAGGCATCGGCGGGCAGCATCACCGGACTCAATCCGCTTTGCCAGGTCAACTTCCTGTTCGGCCGTCAGGAGCGGTACCTGACCAATTTCCTGAAGATACATACGTACTGGATCATCCAGGGCAATATCCGTGAGATCGGGAAATTCGGCCAGAGCCTCATCGTCGCTGGCGATATCTATACCATCTGCTTCAGAAGGCGACTCGACAACCTGAATGCCTTCTGCTTGCAACTCGGCATAGAGTTGATCGATCTCGGTGACACGCAGTTCTGGTTGAGGAAAGACCTCAAGAATATCATTATAAGTGAGGTACCCCTGTGTCCGTGCTACCTCGAGCAACTGGTCCATCATGGAACCGACTCCTGTTTCGATCATTGACCTGACTCCTACAATAAGTATTTCTGTTCAGCTTTGGTGAGTGGAGGTCGATAGGAAGATAGTTACAAATCAGTTACACCACTTTAAGCATACTCAAAACGCGTCTTGGCATTCTGGTTTTCAAACGACTATCAAGTGACACACAGAGAAACCACATATCTCCGCTTGATACTATAGCATTTTGCAATAGGGAAAGTCAACCCCTTTTTTTACCAATTTTGAACGATTTTTTGACCAATTCATTGCGAAGACGTTGTTATCGTTCTAATTCGCTCATAAGTTCGGAAATATAATGACGAATCATACACGTTTTTTGTTCGTATATCAAACATGCGTTTGGTTCGTCTGTATCGAAGAACGCCGAAAGTCTTTGACGTTCAAGCGTAGACGCTGTTCATTGTCCCATGTATGATCTTCCAGGACATAGGCAACATCGATGACTGGATGACGGCGTAATGCTGGTGCCAGGCGGCCCAGACCAAAGACCACAGCTTGAAGCGATGCACCACCCTGTTTGTGCAAACACATTTTGAGATGCTGTTCTTTTTGCCAAACGTTTGATTTGGCTGGCAGTAACCCCGCAACTCATCAGGAGGGGTTGGTGATTGCCTTGACCAAATGGTTCGAGTTGGCGCATATCTTCGAGCAATGACCAGGTGATATGCTGCCAGTCAACTTCGAGATCAATCAACAGGCTCGGCTGTAACATCGCATCGGTGAGCTGCTGCTGGGCAATCCCCAGCAAGCGCGTGCTGAAGGCTGGCACATGATCAGTCGGTAACGTAAAACCAGCGGCCATAGAATGGCCGCCAAAACGGGTGAAGAGATCATGGCAACCTTCGAGTGCTTGATGAATATTAAACCCCTCGATAGAACGCGCCGATCCCCGTGATATTTCATCCTCCTGGGCAATCAACACCACCGGGCGACCCCACTGTTCGACCAGTTTACTCGCTACCAGCCCCACAATCCCCGAGGGATAGTTGTTGTTGGCGAGAATCACAATCCGGTCTTCATGCTTGCCTTCGGCTTCGGCCTGGGCCAGGGCAGTTGCTTGCATCTCGGTGGTCAGGCGTTGGCGTTCCTGGTTGGCGCGGTTGAGCTGCATTGCCAGTTCGTTGGCTACTTCAAGCGAGGTTGCCAGCAACAGGTCATAGGCATAGGCGGCATCATCCAACCGACCAATAGCATTGAGCCGAGGGCCAAGCATAAAACCAATTGCGGTCGAGTTGACCGCTTCGGGCTTGAGCGATGCGGCTTTCATCAGGGCCAGCAGGCCGGGCCGTTCCGTCTGTTTCAGCGCCTCAAGGCCAGCTTTCACCAGCACGCGATTTTCGCCATCAAGCGGCCCCATATCGGCAACGGTGCCCAGTGCTACCACATCCAGCAGTTCGCGTGCTCGCGGGGGCTGAAACCCCTTGCGATGCAAGGCCTGGACCAGCTTAAACGCAATGCCCACACCAACCAGCTGTTTGTATGGGTAGGGGCAACCGGGTTGTTTGGGGTTGATCACCGCGAGGGCAGCTGGTAACTCTGGTGGCGGGCGATGATGATCGGTTACGATGACATCAAGCTGCCGTTCGTTGGCATACGCGACCTCAGCACGGTTGGTAATACCGCAATCCACGGTAATCAGCAGCCGAACACCATTGGCTATCAGGTGGTCAATCGCTGCTGTATTCAGGCCGTAGCCTTCACGGTGGCGATGGGGAATATAGGGCTGAATGTTGGCACCCATGGTGGTGAGTGCCTGGATCAGCAAGGTCACAGCGGTGACACCATCGGTATCAAAGTCACCATAGATCGCCATCGGTTCACCATGGGTCATGGCGTAGGCAATCCGTTCGGTGGCTTCGGTCATCCCTTTCAGCAAGAAGGGATCGTGCAGCCCCAGGGGATAACTCGCATGGAAAAAATGTTCAAGCGCTTCTGAATCGCGCAGGTTCCGTTGATAGAGCAGGTGTGTCAGTACTGGCCCATACGCAGACTCCAGTTGAAACTCAGGAGGTGCTGGATGACGGAGTATCCACTGCTTACGACGTGCCGACATGCTTCTGAAAATTTCCTGATCAGGTAGCCTGGAACAACTTTGTCATCATGAGCTGAGATCATCTATGAGATTTCAGCCGATACGAACCCAAAATACACTATTCTCGTTTATTATACGACATCTGTCAATGATGAATTGATGACATACTATCGTGTCGATCAGACTGATCAAGCATGTCAAGTCGACTTCTTCAAAAACAGGTGATGATCCAGGTGCTAGACACCCATTGTACTATTATACAAGCAACCAGTTACAAACAATACAACCCTGGTGGTACCAGCGAGAGATGTTCTGGTTGACTGTGAACCCATATGCAAATGTCCGGGTTATTGGCAACACCAACACAGTCCGGACATGCCTCTGCATTCTATGCTCAACGATACGTATGATGGCGGAACATGAGATAAACGGAACCGCAAAATGGTTGCAAACTGACGTATGGTCTGACGAGCACTTTGCACGTCAGCGCCCTCGCTCGCCGCATGATCAATATCATTGTTCATACTTTGCAGCATACGGAGTACCATAGGATGTATTCAAATCATTATCGAGCGCATCGAGAAAAGCATCAGCTGCACGGTCGATGGGTTTATGCCATGCTCCCACGTATTTGCAGTGCTGCCGCCCATACGCAATCCTGGCGCACCGCGACTACATTGTGATACACAAACAGCTCACAGAAGAGCGAATCATACAGGTCGATGGTTACCAGTTCGTTCGGCAGCATATGATAGAAGCAATAGCCCGGTAGGAGAGCATAAAAATCCCTGAAGAACACCCGGCTTATCACATTCATTGGGCCGAACTCAAACTGAATAACGTCGATCATCGCCTGTTGTAGCATACGTTGACAGCCGTGTAGCACCTGCAGCTCGTTGCCCTCTGTGTCAATCTTCAGTAAATGGACAGCAGCCAGGTTGTGTGTGCTGGCGAAGTCGTCCAGTGCCAGCACCTGCACCTTGCGGGCAACAGCCTGCTGGCGGTGGCTGACCTCGATGACTTCGCGATAGAGCGATGCATGAGTCGAACCGTCGCCGGTTGCATAGTCATAAAGCTGCTGCTGCCCGGACTCGGCGCCGCAGCCGGCATGCACCGCCTGAAAGCCTTGCTGCGTGGCGGCTTGCTGCAACCGCTCGAAGGTGCGCGGGTGCGGTTCAAAAGCATAGACTGTCGCATGCGGTGCCAGGTTTTTTACTGCGCTGGCATATCCACCTACATGTGCACCTACATCCAGAACAGTCAACTGTTCTGCTGGGGCAATGCGCAGCAGGTTGCGCAAAAACGCGACTTCACCGCTAAAGCGCGGGCTATCGGAGTTAAGAAAGCCCAGCCCTTTGAGGCCAAGCAGCACCAGTGCCCGATGCAACGCAGCAAACCGCCGCCGTGCAAACAGCATCCGATAGAGATCAAAGAATACTTGCTTCATCCTGGCCCTTCCCCGTTTGTTCACCGTGTGCGGCGATGCGTCTGTCCAGGATGGGGCTGTTGCCCTCGCGCAGCAAACCGCATTTCCGCAGCAACTGGTCAAAGGTCGAGCCATCCAGCGCCAGGACAAGCGTGATCTGAAATCAGCGTCACATGTTCTTGCGTTCACGGCAACGTGCCACGTACTTTTTAATAGGGAAGAAACGTGGCACTTACGTTACGTCTTTATCTTATGTTGATGATGGAGACGGCGGAGCTAAACGCAACCCCAGAATACCTGCAAACTGACGCATGGTCTGACGAGCACTTTGCACGTCAGCGCCCTCGCTCGCTGCATGATGAATATCATTGCTCATGCTTTGAAAAATACGCAGTGCCATAGATGTATTCAAATCATTATCCAGCGCATCGAGAAAAGCATCAGCCGCACGGTCGATAGTATATGCGGTACTTCCACTGGCCGGCTTGCCAAAGGTTGGATCCAGCGCTTCGCGTATCTGAACCAGCATAGCTTCGATCTGCTCAACACCTTCTTGCTGATAGCTGAACTCGCTACGATAGGGAAAGCTCAACAAATACCAGCGCAGGGCATCGGCACTGTGGTTTTGCAAGGCATCCCGAATAAAGACCAGATTGCCCAGCGATTTGCTCATTTTGATACCATCCAGACCCACCATGCCGGTATGTACCCAGAACCGCGCAAATGGACGTTGACGGGTCACCGGCTCGATCTGGGCAATTTCGCATGCATGGTGCGGAAAGATAAGATCGTTCCCGCCGCCATGAATATCAATCTGGGGACCCAGATAGCGCATCGCCATGGTACTGCATTCGATATGCCAGCCAGGCCGACCAGGGCCCCAGGGACTCTCCCAGGTGGGATCGTCGGGGTCTCCTCTTTGCCATAAGACAAAGTCGAGCGGGTCTTGCTTTCGTGGATCGTCGGGGTTGTTGCCTCGTTGGTTGGCAGTACGCAGCATATCATCATAGCCCATCCGCGCGATTGCCCCAAAATCGGGGTCAAAGGTGATGCGGAAATAGACATGGCCCTCATTGACATAGGCATACCCGGCTTCCACCAGTTGCTCAATCAGGGTGATCATGCCAGTGATCTCTTCACTGGCTCTGGGAAAATAGGTTGGCGGTAAAATATTGAGCGCAGCCGTATCAAGGGTATACCGTTCGACCTGTTGCTCTGCCAGATCGCGCCAGTTTAAACCATCACGTCTGGCACGCTCAAACAGCGGGTCATCAACATCGGTGACATTCTGGCAGTACTGTACTTCGGCGCCAAGCCAACGCAGATAGCGTAGCATGGTATCGAAAACCAGATAGGTACGAGCATGCCCAATATGGGTAGTATCATAGGGCGTCACGCCACAAACATACATCGTCACCGGACGATCGCTCGGAATGCTCCACGTTTCGGTTTGACCTGAGAACGAGTTATATAAACGCATACCATGCCTTTCTCTGCTCGTGCCTCCCAGGTTCCACCGGCTATGGTTTCGATGGGTAGATCACGACCTTACGGTTTTCACCTTCACCTGAACTCTGTGTATACACGGTTGTATCCGTATGGAGCGCCACATGTACAATGCGCCGCTCATACGGTGCCATCGGTTCAAGCATCACCGGTCTGCCCGATTGGCGAGCACGATCAGCCATCCGTCGAGCCAGACCTTCGAGCGATTCGCGGCGACGCTGGCGATAATTACCTACATCAACAACTATTTGCGGCCAGTGCTGCACCTTACGACTCACCATCAGGTTCAACATAAATTGCAGCGATTGCAGCGTTTCACCACGACGTCCTATCAACAGGCTCATGGCCTGCTCATCCGCGCCCTCTACATGGAGCGTGATCGTTTCTTCCGTTTGACCATCTTGACCCGGACTGTGCGAGGGCACTGCTGTCACATACGCATGGATATCCATCCGTTTCAGCAGTTCTTCTAAAATAGACCGGGCTAACGCAATATCAACATCTTTTGGGGGTTTGGTGCTGGCCGATTCCAGCGTTTCTTCATCGTCATCCACAACGGTGACGCGGACGAGAACTTCCTCGCTGTCGTCACCTGATTCGAGCACGGCAATCGCCACTTCGTCACGATCTTTGCCGAGTTGGGTCAGCGCCAATTCAACAGCATCAGCGACGGTCCGTGCATTTATCTCTATGCTCTTCATATTTCCTCCAACCCGCTCTGCCAATCATCGACGCGGGCGACGAGCTTGCCGTATACGTCGACGCGCGTCCGCAATAGCTTGTTCGCTGGCGTCACCGCTTTTGTTTTGCTCGTTCTGTTGTATCTTTTGTTCAGGATCCGCTTCTCCGTTTGAGTCCCCATGGGCAGCGCTCTCTTCCCGCTCTTTCGGCGTTGAGTCGGTCGATCCCGCATGTGCCGTATCCCCAGAATCGACCAGCGGGCTTAATACCCCCCAGAAGGTGGGACGGGTCGCTATGGGTGATGCATCACCGGTATCACTGCCCGAAGATGAGGCCATTGATGCTGAACCCCCAACCCCGGCGGCAGCGGTCGCAAGCGCCAGCGGCGAAGACGGTAACCGGTCGGCAGGCAAGAACTTGAGATAATTCGCGAGCGAGCCCCAACCAGAGATAAAGTATTGTTGAATAATACCAATCGTACTGCTCGTTAACCAGTAGAGCACCGCACCCTGGGGAAAGGTAAAGGCGATAAATCCAAAAAACAACGGGAAGATCATCATCATCTGTGACATCATTTTTTGCTGTGGGTCTTGCACCCGAGGCATGGCCATGAGTTGCTGGATAAACTGAAAGATCACCGTTACCGTTGGGATAATGAGATACTGTGCTCCAGGAAAGACTTCGGTATGTGCCCCAAATGGCGAGACGCCCAGATTGAGCCCAAGAAACGGTTGCTCTAACACTCTGATGATCGAATCGCTGGCCTCAATACCCGTGAGATGCCACATTGGCCCCAGGGGAAAGGGCTGATTGAGCAACTGCGAAATATCTTGGTCGAGCACTGCCGCACGCAGTGCATTGGAGGCAATGTTGACCCGCTGTTCAGCCACCATCAGGTGAAAAACGGCTTGATAGACACCGAAAAAGATGGGCAACTGGAGAAACATGGGTAGACAACCGCCGGCAGGATTAACGCCATGTTCTTTCCACATGACCATCATTTCCTGGTTGAGTTTTTCTTTATCCTTCCCATATTTACGCTGTAACTCTTTCATCTTCGGCTGCAACTCTTGCATGCGACGGCTCGACCGAATAGACTTTAAGGTGAGCGGGAGAATAGTCAAACGTGCAAGAATGGTAAAGAGGATAATCCCAATACCAATACTGCCGGTCATGGTCCCAAACCATGCAAGCAATTGTTCCAGAAAACCAACAAAAAGTAACCATATCTCCCACATACGTCCTATTCCTCCTGGTATTCGGTCTATTTCGGTTCGTTGCTACCAGCATCTGGTGGAGCAAGTACGCGATTATCAAGCTCTCCCTGGGCAACGGGAGATTCTTCCCATACTCGGGCCTCACGGAGAAGAAACACAACAGCAGCCTGAAGTTGTGGGAACGGCACCCGTGCAACCTGCTCTGTTCGGATAATGAAGACCAGATCAACGCCTGAGATAAGATGCGGAAAACCAGGCGCACTGCCTCACGTACTCGGCGTTTGGCCCTATTGCGTTGCACTGCTCGAGCCACACGCTTGCCTACCACAAAGCCACAACGGGTACGTTTCCGGCGGTTTGCGGCAACATTAAGCAGTAACAACTGATGACTAACAGTACGCCCCTCGCGCCGCACACGCTGAAAATCAGCCGAACGGCGCAACCGAAAGATACGCTTCACCGTTGATAGTCACACACAACAGATACACACACCATCTTGCAATGTCTGTGTGCATCTCCTTTCATATCATGGGTGTTCTCACAAAAAGTCTCTTCAGGGGGCTTGCTAAGGTTAGCGATGACCACGCCGCACTACTCGTCGTTCGTGGCTCACGGTGAGCTTCCATCGACCTTTCTGACGGCGACGGCGAAGGACCTCACGCCCATCATCGCTCATCATACGCGCAAGAAACCCATGTTTGCGTCGGCGTGGAATACGCTTAGGTTGCCAGGTTCGCTTTGGCATAAATATATAATCCCATCATTCACAAAATACGCTTGGCTGTTACTTCACGCGCATCACATTCCAATCATCAGAAACGATACGCACAACCCCCTGCATTCAGGGTGTTGCTTCTCTGGTAGTGTAGCATAAGCTTACCCAAGACGCAACCAACTGCTCAATCACGTCTTCGCACAGCAACAGCATCTGCACTTGAATCGGCTCAATCAATCATCATTATCTTGCGTTCGCAATGTACGGCGAATAGCATCACGCTGTCGCTGCCGTTGCTTCAGTGAACGATCCTCATCGTCTTCCTCTTGTTCCTGCTGCCGTCGTCGACGGTCGCGACCCTTATGACCGCCAAACTTCGTCACCAGGTCTTCCAACGTCACGTTCCCCTCAATCACTTCTTCTTCGTCTTCATCAGACGCTGTCGTATAGAAGATGGGTTCAGTCGTGCGTGGCTGTTCCGTTGCACGTGGCGGACGACCACCCTTATTGCGCCGACGGTTGCCCTCACGGCTGTCGCCGCGGTTGCCCTCACGGCTGTCGCGATTGCCCTCGCGGCTGTCGCGACCGCCCTCACGACTACGTTCACGACCGCGTTCGCGATTGCCTTCAGGGCGAGGTGACTCATGTTCGTGAGACGGTGGGGTTGCACGCATTGGTGGTGGGGCGGGCCGCACCAGTTCTGTCTCCCTGATAGCTGACTCATTGGTGGGCGCAGTTTCACTGGGCATGGGTTCACTGTCAAGATCAGGGGACTCAGGTGAACGCATGGTCAGGCTAATGCGTTTACTTTCCGAGTCAATCTCGAGAACCCGTACTTCCACTTCATCACCAACTTTTACTTCATCTTCGACTCTGGTCACACGCTTATCTGAAAGCTGCGAAATATGCACTAGGCCATCACGCCCAACACCGATATCAACAAACGCACCAAAGGGTGCCAAACCACTAACTGTGCCCTTGAGTTGCTGGTCTTTCTCAAGCTCATGCATCTTTTGTGAACGAATGGCTTTGCGCATGGCCTGGCGCAGGCTCAGGCTGATGCGCGTACCATCGGGATCGGCTTCGATTAATTTGAAGCTGTACGTATCGCCGATCTGGACCACCTCTTCCGGTCGTCCAATGCGACCCTCAGCCAATTCAGAGATGTGCGCTAGGCCATCTTTGCCAACCCCAATATCAACAAATGCACCAAACGGCGCTAACCCGGTGATCGTACCTTCAATGATATCACCAGGGTTCAGGTTTGCCAACGCTTCACGATCAAGCTCAAAACGACGGCGTTGCTGACGTGGAGGCTCTGGCGCCGATGCCTGTTCTGGTCGCATGGTCAGGCTAATGCGGCGGTTCTCAATGTCGATCGATTTAATGCGCACCTGGACGACATCCCCAATGCTCACGACATCATTGGGGGAACTGATACGCTCCGCACTCATTTCTGAGATATGAATGAGCCCATCCCGACCAACACCCATATCAACAAACGCACCGTACTTCGCAATCGATGTAACCTTGCCCTCAAGCTCCATGCCCTCTTGCAAGTCTTTAAACCGGCGCGGACGGCGTGGCTCTTCTTCCACTGGTGTAAAACTGGCACCAACAGCCTCAGCCGGATCAGCTTCTCGCGCAGCCGTTTGCACGGCATCGTTCTGATCGGTCGTTGCAGACTGGCTCTCCGCCGCAATAACCGCTTCAGGAGCACCAACCTCGTCGGTAGGCACATCAGCAGCGATCTCAACCGCAGCTGTCTCAATGGGTGTGACCGGTGTTTCATCCACCACTGTATCCGTTTCATGCACGGCAGCAGCCGATGTGACCTCGCCGGCTGCTGCGGATTCAGTCTCCTCGGCAACAGGCGCGACCGTATGCTGTTCGCCTGTCCACTCTTCATCGATGAGACCTGTTGCCGGCTGCAACGGATCATCTTCTGGCACAGCGACCGCGCCTAGCGGTTCATCTATATTCACATCTGATACTATTTCCGGGGCTGAATCCGCAACCATGGGTTCATTAACCACCATGTCAGCCCCAACTGTCTCGGTTACCTCGGCGCCTTCGGCCTCGTCCGGCTCGGTAACGGCGGACTCCTCGGCGACCGGAATAACCGAATCACTCCCGTCTTCTTCGGTGACTTGCTCTACAAGCACCTCTTGCATTTCTTGCTGCTGCCCATTCGGCAACGTCTCTGGCGGGTGCGAAGGGGTTTCAGCCGTCCCATTGGCATCGGTCTGAGGCTCAACCATAGCGGTTGTCCCAACCTCTTCATAGTCATCGAGCAACTCATGCTCAACAACCTGCATATTCCCTCCGCGATCTTGATCCATTATCACCAACATGCCTCCCTGCTACTTGTGCGACATATCCCTGATGTAAAAAACAGTACGCGTGTCTCGCCTGTTCTCTGTTTCCATTTCAAGCCATTACCTCCGCATGCGAGCACGAACCATATACTCCAGACCACCCTCGCGTAACTCATCCAGACGATAGTATTGGCCTTGCAGATGATAGGCAAGTTGGCGAGCCAACCCGCGCTGAAAGTTCGGGTGTTCCGTATCAATAACCACGGTTGGAATATCGCGGACAGCAATAAAATCGGCTACCTGATACACTTCTACTTGAGGTGACATCGCTCCCAATGCCACATTTGCCTGAGCATCCGTAATCAACACCATCAATGGAATCACTTCGGCATCTTGATAGCGAGCACGGTTCAACACATCATAGCCCGTGAGCAACCCCCGAGCCAGCGGCGTCTTGCCGCCAGTCGGCATCGTCTCCAGACATCGCTGCGCCAGTTCAACACTACTTGTCAACGGCAATAACACCGTTGCATAATCACGCTGAAAACTCACTAGGCCGACGCGGTCACGACGCTGATAGGCATCTCGCAGCAGCCCCAAAATAGCGGCCTTGGTTGTCTGCATCCGCTCCTGGGCCGACATACTCCAGCTTGCATCAACCACAAAACAGACGGCATTGCGTGTTCGGCGGATACGCACCTTTTGTCGGAGATCATAACGCTCAATAATCAACGCAGGCCAGCGCGGTCGTTCGACAAACATGCCAGCCCCAATCTGTTCACCCCAGACCTGCTCACGATGCATCCGTCGCTGCGGTTGATGGATCGCAGCCACCCGTAGGGTTGCATCAAATGCCAGGTCGGTTACCCGTTCGACGATGCGGTGGGTCACATAACGCCCTTGCTTGCGCATAGTGCGTGTAGTACTGCGCCGCCCGGTTGCTTTGCGCATACGCGTATCACGCTGTTCTCCGAAACACCACACCGATGCCGGCGGTTCTTCGGCCGGTGCAACCTTACCCGGTCCTGCTGGTTGCGTTTGCGACGATGACACTGCACCGGATTGGGCATGCTGAGCCATTGGGGTACCACCACTGGCGCTTTCTGAGGGCTGGTTATCCATCGATGAAGATGGCTCTGATTGATCTGATTGACTCAAAATACTATTTTTTTTTTGCTGGGTATCTGGTGCATGGCCGGATTCAACATAGGCTTGCTGGCTGCGTTCGAGCGCAGCACTAATAGTGCGCTCATCCAGATGAACTTCGCCAAAGGGCTGGCGACGCATCCGATGAGGCAATGCGAGTTGGGCAGCCAAGAGGATATCTTCATCCATGACAACCGTGCGCTCGGCCCAGGCAGCATGGGTGCGTGCTGTTTCCAGAATGGTGAGATCGGCGCGATGACCATCAACCCCAAGTTCAAGCACCAGCCCAGCAACGGCAAACAGGTCGCCCTGGGTTAGACCTACATGGGGCAACAGCTGCTGGGCCTGTTCAATGCCCTGTGCAAGTTGCGTCTCGGATTCTTGCCATGAGGCCAGGAAGGCTTCGGTATTGGCTTCGTAGGCCATGCGTCGTTCGATGACAGCCACCCGTTCAATCACATTGGTCAGGCCATGAATCTCAACCGCCAGGCCAAACCGGTCCAGCAGCTGTGGCCGTAAATCACCCTCTTCGGGGTTCATCGTGCCGACCAGGATAAAGCGTGATGGATGCGAGATACTGATGCCTTCGCGCTCAACCGTGTTGACGCCCATGGCTGCGGCATCGAGCAATACATCAACCAGATGATCATCCAGGAGATTCACTTCATCGACATAGAGCAAGCCGCGATTGACCTGGGCCAGAATACCCGGCTCAAACCGGCGCTGACCTTCGGTGATGGCATGTTCGAGATCAAGCGCCCCAACGACGCGGTCTTCGGATGCCGATACGGGCAACTCAACCAAACGCATTGGGCGTTGGATCAGGTCTGGTGGTGGGTCGGTCGGCTGGCGTGTGCTACAGATGGGGCACAGACCGGCCCTCTTTTCTTGAGCACAGCTATAGGGACACCCGGCAACCACCGTAATGGTAGGCAACAATCGTGCCAGCCCACGTACCGCGGTCGATTTGGCTGTTCCCTTTTCACCGCGAATCAGCACGCCACCAATTCGAGGGTTAATCGCATTGAGGATAAGTGCTCGCTTCAGACGTTCTTGCCCAACGAGAGCACTGAATGGATAGACTGAGTGAAGAACCGACATACCAACAACGATGCTCTGGGCAATTGTGATAACCAGTTTCCCAGGAGCAACCGATTTCCATCAAAACATACAACCACCATGTCTGGCTAACGTGGGGTGTATGTTGGACAACAGAATAAAACCAGATGATGTTATGATTATTTCAAACGGTCAGACACTTACCACTGTATCACGCAACACATGAACAGATCATCATCTGCCACCGGCTGAGCGTAGTGCTATTGTCGCATAAGTGTGAAGAGAAGTCAAATGGTGGTAACGTTTCTTTCTAATGCACTATTGGTCATGTATGAGCAACTGTCCGAGCTGATCGCTGGGAACCAGATGGTATTGCCTTGCGCAACATCCTGCGGTACAATCAATCTGATGCGCTAGCGCATCGAGTGGATAATAGCGCAATAGAAGCGGAAGAAGAGGACAACTCATGGGACAGATAACGGTTTCGTGGATTGAGCAACATCGCTACCTGGGCATTGATAGCACCGCCCATAGCGTTGTTTTGTCGCCGCCGAATGATATTGGCATCAAACCCAGCGATGCATTGTTGATTGCCCTGGCTAGTTGCACGGCGCACGATATTGTAGAAATTATTGCTAAACAACGTTTGACGTTGGAACGACTGGTGATCACGGCAACTGGTGAGCAGGCGGCTGAACCGCCCTGGGCGTACCAGCAGATTCATCTCAACTATGCGATCAAAGCCCCTGGATTGGGTGCCGCTCAGGCTGAGCGAGCGGTGAATCTGGCGTTGAACAGCTACTGTTCGGTGCGGGCGTCGCTCTCGGCCGATATTGCGGTGACGTTTGAGATTAGCTTGATTGATTGATTGATGACCACCAGTGAACCTTTTGGGCCAAACAACGTCTCAAGTTTGTGTTCTCTTTGTTGATGTTGTTGTTGAGGAAAGAAATCTCCACTTGAGGAGAGAAATCTTTCCTCAGCCCAAAAGAAAGAAACAATCGTTATGTCGGTCCCACGTTCCTGGGTCGAAGCCAAGCCTGTCATACGCTTGCTTTTTGGTCTGCTCATCACGCTGATCATTGCAGTCTTGCTGCTCCAAACCCGGCCATCGCTGCAACTCGATCAGTTCTTTCCGCCCTCGATTGGGCCGTTTGGCGTAGAGGTCAATCAGCGGCAGGTGCAACCGCAGCAGCAGCGCCTTGCCGAGAGCAATGTTACCTGGGTGCGCTACAACGGTCTGCTCTGGTCGGAGATTGAGCCTGAACCGGGCGAACGCAACGAGGAGGCCCTTGCTACCTTTGAAGCCGATTTGAAGGCAATCGCCGACACCGGTGCAATGCCGATGGTTGTGGTGCGTAGCACGCCGCCATGGGCGCAGGCCGAACCAGGCATCTCATGCGGCCCCATCCGAGAGGATGCGCTCGATGACTTTGCTCAGTTTATGGCCGATATGGCTGAGCGGTACCGTGAGGTGCAGTTCTGGGAAATCTGGAATGAACCCGATGTTGATCCATCGTTGATCCCCGAGGACTTCCCCTATGGTTGTTGGGGTGATGCGGATGACCCCTACTACGGTGGTGCACGGTATGCCGATATGCTCAAGCGGGTCTATCCGGCGATTAAAGAGGCCAATCCGGAGGCATGGGTGGTGATGGGTGGGCTTATGCTGGACTGCGACCCGGAACATCCGGTGGACGATGAACCGTGCATTGCTGGCCGCTTTCTGGAAGGCGTATTACAGGCCGGTGGCGGGCATGCTTTTAATCTCTTGGCCTACCATAGCTATGCCTATTGGAGTGCTGAACGGGTCGATTGGGAGCTGAATCATGCCAAGTGGCAGCACCGTGGCGGGGCATTGCGCGGTCGGTTGGCGTTTCTGCGTGAGATGCTTGATCAGTATAATCTACATGGAAAGTATATTGTGCTGAATGAGGGATCATTGCTCTGCTATAACGCCAGTCCATCCTGCTTTCAAGGCACATTTCTCAATGACCAGGCAAATTATCTGGTGCGGTTTTACATGCGAGCATGGGCGAGTGGGCTGTGGGGAGCAGCCTGGTACCCGCTGAACGATTCCAACTGGCACGAAAGCGGTTTGATGGGCCGGCGGCAGACACCCCGTCCAGCCTATAGCACGCTGCGTTTTCTCGCCAGTTTGGACGGAAACAATCTTTCCGATTGGCTCACGATTGAGCAACTGTCATCCGGTATTCTAGAGGGGTACGCCTTTCGCAATGGGAAGCGCGAGTATCGCGTGTATTGGAGCAACAACGCATCGCAGATAGACCTGACGCTACCAGCAGGCACGCGTAACGTGTATAATATCTTTGGGCATGGTATTATGCCCCGTGAAACATTTGTTCGTGTTGGGTTCGATCCCATTATCATTGAACGAGTCCTCCCCAATACGAATACGCAAGCAGCGGGACAGCGCCCAGAGCAGCACCCGACTGCCCAATCGGCTGCACAACCGCACAACGTGAAATGATGAGCAGAGCTGGTAAGCGCTATCTCTGCATGGATTCAGGAGGAACGTAACAATGCAAGTCAATCCGTCCATTTTTAAAGCCTATGATATTCGAGGTATTTACCCAACCGATTTGAATGAAGATGTTGCCTATTTGATTGGTCGAGCCTTTGTGACTTTTGTTGGTGCTGAAAAAGTCATTATCGGTCATGATATGCGTACTTCTGGCCCGGCTGTCTTTGATGCAGTCACACGTGGGATTACCGACCAGGGAGCCGATGTGGTGTATATCGGCCTGGTCAGCACGGATCAGTATTATTATGCCTGCGCGAAATTGCAGCTGCCTGGCATGATGGTCACTGCTTCACACAACCCCAAAGAGTACAATGGTTTCAAAATGGTCCGTCGCATGCCTTATCTCTTAAGTGGCAATGAAGGTATTCAGGATTTGCGCCAGCTGGTGGAGAGCGAGAACTTTCCTCAGCCAGCACGCAAAGGCGAAATCATCAAGCAGGATTTTCAAGAAGAATTTGTGCAGTATGTCCTTTCATTGATTGATGTTCAGGCGCTCAAGCCGCTCAAGGTGATTGCTGACACCTGCAACGGCGCGGTTGGGCCGATCCTTACCGAAGTGTACAAGCACCTGCCGGTTGACCTGACTGGCATGTATCTTGATCCCGATGGCACCCTGCCGAACCATGGCCTTGACCCGCTGCAAGCCGAAAACCGCGCTGAGCTGGAGCAGCGGGTGGTAGCAGAACAGGCGGCGATTGGGTTTGCGTTTGATGGCGATGGCGACCGCTTCTTTAGCATCGATGACCGGGGCCAATTTATTCCTGGCGATTATCTGACGGCGATTATGGGGCGCTATTTGTTGGAGAAATACCCCAACTCTAAGGTGCTCTATGATGTGCGGGCTTCGTGGGCGGTGCCGGACTGGGTGTCGGCAGCTGGTGGCACGCCGTTGATGGAACGGGTGGGCCATGCCTTCATCAAGCTCCGCATGGCAAAAGAAGATGCTATCTTTGCCGGTGAGGTTTCCGGCCATTATTACTTCCGCGATTTCTTCTTTGCTGATTCGGGCATTGTGCCGTCGCTCTACCTGTTGGAGATGCTTTCGACCAAAGGCGTCAAGATGTCGGATTTGCTGACGGAACTGGAAGCGCAATACTTTATCTCTGGCGAGATTAACTCGCGTGTAGACGATCCGCAAGGGCGGGTTCAGGCACTGAAGATGCACTACCAGGACGGCGACCAGCACGAGATGGATGGTATTTCCGTATCCTATCCAGACTGGCACTTTAATGTGCGGCTCTCGAATACGGAGCCGCTGCTGCGGTTGAATCTGGAGGCGAAGAGCCGCGAGGCGATGGAGCAGCACCGCGATGAGGTGCTGGCGATTATTCGGGGCTAGCAGGCCTGTAGGCCCTCACCCCCGGCCCCTCTCCCAAGTGGG
>JAAURD010000092.1 GCA_012034075.1 Chloroflexaceae bacterium
GCCCTTCATCAGCGTCACAGAGAACGTGGCTTTCGCCCCCTGTCGCCTCCAGGAAAAAGTCATTCCGCATCCTGTTGTTCTCTTCTCGTGAGCAGAACGAGTACTTCTGCTCACCTTTGGATAGGGGGTTGCCTATCTAGCTCTATCTCCTTTTTGCTTCGATGTTGGTTATGTTTCCATCAGGGGTTGATACTCATCCGGGTTGTCATAGCCCGCGATCCAGGCTGCCGCATGCTGACATGTCTGGATCGTCGGGGGCACGCGGACAACGGATTGGCGCTCAGTCGCCGGTGTATACATCGTGAGACAGACGAGGTCTTCATCGTTGATCATAGGAACACGCAGCAACCGCCGTTCGTTACCCGACTGTTCGTCTTCATCAAGAATCGTGGCCTGAACCTGGTCGAGAAAACGCGCATAGCCCAGCCGCTCAAGCAACACTCGCCGACGTTCAATACGGGTCTCATTCAGGACCTCAGCAGCAGTGATCGTCTCTGGACGAAAAGCAATCCGTTCATCAATTGGTACGCCACGCCAGCGTATCTGCACGCCTGACGATGCAGCCGGCAACGATGTCAAACGCGTGTTTGCCAGATCAATCCAGGAGGTAATCTGAAGATGATCCGGTAACTGCATCAGGCTCACACAATCGCTGACATTGATCTGCGATAGGCGTTTCAACCACGGCGGTAATGTGCGAATCTGCGGGCAACCACTGGCATCGAGACGACCAATGCGGACTGATGCTTCATTCGGCCAGTCGATCAAGTTCACGCACTGGGCAATATCTAAAAAGTAGACATCGAGTCGTTCGGGTAAGATTTCCAGCGCCGTGCAGCCACGCACAATCAATGAGCCGACCTTGAGACCATCGGGCAAGTGGGTCAATCGGGTACACCCCGTGAGATTGAGCCGAAAGTCGACATGCAAGCTCGCTGGCAGGCTGCGGATGAGCGTCTGGCTCAAATCGAGATCATAGCACTGCCAGCCTTCGGGCAGTGCTTGCAGTGCAGTGCAACCAGCCAGATTGACACTGGTGGCGATAAGCTGTTCGGGCAGCTGCAAGGGCGGTTCGCTCCCTGGTTTGCCAGTGCAATCAGAGAGGTCCAGCTGCCCACGCACACGCATACCCGCGAACGCTTTGCCGCGCAAGATCAACTGCCGCGCCTGCCGTGCGGTATAGGTTATTTCTTCATGTTGCTCAAAGATGGAGGAAGCCATCGCAACCGCCTGCTCAACTTGCTGATAAAGACTGCTCTGTACGCTATGACCGATGCCCCTATTGTACCACCAGCCAGCACTGCCGGTGTCACCCAACGGCTGCCCCTCATCCCCGTCCCTGTGTCCAAAGGGACCCAGGGAGGCCGCGCCTGCGGGTGACTGAAACGCGGTCGAGACGACCGCACGCACGCAGCATACCAAATGGCAAGCATCGCTATGAGACGTAGGTGCGGCTTGCAGCCGCACGACGCTCCCCACCGCAAAAGATGTCTCCCTACCAAGCCATCTCTGATCTCCGACGCAGTGCGCTCCGTGCTTGGTGGAGCAGAAGGACCCTGGTGCGGTGACGCTCCGTGTGGTGGAGCGGATACGCGGCAACACGCCGCGCCTACGGTTTCCACTCATGCGCAGTGTGTTGCGTGCTTGGTGGAGCAACAGGACACGCCCGTGTGTCCGCTCCGTGTGGTGGAGCAGATACGCGGCTACAAGCCGCGCCTACATCACTGCTGCCCACCAGTGGTTTTGTGATAGGGCTGGACGCTGGTGACGACCTGCATCAGATAAAAGACGCTCACAATATCACCGGGCTGGGCATCGGCATAGATATCTTCTTTGCCGATGCGTGCGCTCCGACTGACCCCATCATCGCGGTGATGATACCAGACATCGCAATACTGCGTGCCATGAATATCGACCACGCGAACCTGTTCCAGCACCGCAACTTTGCTTCCTGAAATCATCATCGTGCCCCTCACAATGCTTTTGCTGTATCTGGCCCGGCCGTGGCTAACACATAACGCTCGGTTGAAAGATACGTCCGCGCAACATCTGTCACCTGTTCTGCGGTCACGTCGTGAATGATGGCCGGATAGCGCACAACATAATCGAGCCCCAGATCAAATTCCTCAATACCCAGGAGCATCGCCGCAATGCCATCGTTGGCTTCAAGGCGCAGAGCCATACTGCCCGTTAAGAAGGCCTTGGTATCGTCCAACTCTTCGGCGGTTGGCCCCTGCTGGCGAAACGTTTCGATTTCGTGCAAGAGTAGCTCAATCACGCGTTGCACATGGGCCGGATTGACCCCCGCACCAGCAGCCCACGGCCCGGCTTGCACATCAGCATCCAGACTGCTGGAAGCGTAGTAAGCCAGCCCTTGCTCCTGACGAATGGCATCGCTCAGTCGGCCACCCATACCCAGGCGACCAAGGATGATATTGCCCACCATAGCAGGGTAATAGGCCGGATCTTGACGTTTGAGGCCATGAACGGCCCAGATGATATCGGTCTGGACTTTGCCTGCCAGGGTAATATGGCGTTGCTGGGGCTGCTCAATGTGCAGCACCGCCGGCCAGAGCAAATCAGGTGGTGAGGTGTTGCCCTGCCAGTCACCAAATGTTTGTTCAAGCGTCGCAATGACCTGATCTGCTTGCACATCACCAACAATTGCAATGGTGGTCAAGTCCGGCCGGTACCATTGATGAAAGGCGACCAGATCATCACGTGTCAGCGCCTGTACCGTTTCGATGCTGCCACTGCTCAGACGGCTATAGGGATGTTCGGCGGGATAGAGCAACTTGCGTAGTGCCCGACTGGCCTGAAAGCGGGTTTCTTCTTCGCTCTCGCGCAAACCGGTGAGAAACTGACCGCGCAGTTTTTCTACTTCGGTCGAAGGGAATGTCGGATGTTTGACCATATCAGCCAGCACATCGAGGATCAACGGCAGGTCTTCGGCAAGCGCTTTGCCGCCAAAACTGCTGCTATGCATTCCGCCACCGGCGTTAACGCTGCAACCGCGTTCTTCGGTTTCGGCCACGAGTTGTTGGAAGGTACGGTGCTGTGTGCCACGGATGAGCGTGGCAGCAGTGAACGCGGCCAAACCGCTTTTTGCAGCATGTTCATACGCCGCACCAAGAGCAACACGACCCCGCACACTCACCGTAGGTGTGGTGGGATTGCGATAGATCAGTGCTACCAGACCGTTCGGCAGCACATGCCTGGTGGTATTGAGCAGCGGTTGTGTGGCCTGATTGGAGGCCGAGGTGCTGAGGGAAAGCCAGGACATACATACTCCTTATGCTACGGTTGAGATTGACCCGGTATTGGTTGGAAGAAAATGACCTACAGTACGGCGTTGTCGGGTAAGGTAGGTCTGAGCAACACGCTGAACATCTGCTGCCTGGACGGTAGCGAGTTGATCGAGTACTTGACCAGAGCGCTGATAGGTATCGATCATCTCCCAGAGACCCAATAACAACGCCTGATTGGTGACACTCTCGGCGCCATAGGCTACCTGCGCCCGCATCTGTTTGGTCACGCGTGCTAACTCTTCGGCGCTAATGCCATCACGCTGAATAGTCTCAATCTCGTTGGTCAGTGCGGCTTCAACTTCGGCAATATCGCGGTCAGGGTGTACCGTTGCTTCCAACTCAAAAAGAAACTGATCAATGGTAGGCCAGAAACTGCTGCTGGCACTGCTGGCTAACTGGGTTTCGACCAGTGCCTTGTAAATACGCGCACTGCGATTGGTCTGGGCGCCACCGCCAAACATCGCCAGCGATTTGGCCCCGCTCAAAACAGCATCCAGCACAAACAGCGGTACAAAATCTGTGCTGCGACAGTCGGGTACCAGATAGCCTATCTGAAGGTATGGCACCGGCCCGGGTCGGTTAATGGTCACGCGGCGTTCACCCTGCGGTTCTGGTTCAACCGCATAGACCCTGGGAATGGTTGGGCCGGTCGGTAAACCGCCAAAATAGTGTTCAACCCGTTCCATCAATGCGCTGGTATCAAAATCACCCACCAGGACAAGCACGGCATTGTTGGGCATGTAGTAGGTTTGATAATGGTGGTAGAGATCATCGCGGTTCATCGCCAGCAAATCGTTTTTATACCCAATCACGGGTTGGCGATAGGGATGCAGGGTAAACGCAGCTGATTTCACCGCTTCGTCGAGCCAGGTCTCAGGATAGTTGGCCTTTCCTTCGAGTTCGGCTAGAATGACCGTACGTTCACTTTCGACGTCCTGCTCAAGAAAGAGCGCATTGATCATGCGGTCGGACTCAATCTGTAACCCCAGTTCAATGCGGTCCGCCGGCAGCGTTTCAAAATACGCTGTAAAATCATGGCTGGTGAACCCATTAAAGACCCCGCCATTTCGTGCCACAATACGGTCGAGCGTTCCTTTAGGAAAGTCCGGCGTACCATTAAAGAGCATGTGTTCGACCCAATGGCTGATACCCGTATGACCATTGATTTCATTGCGTGAACCGACCCGATACCAGACCCAGCAGGTTGCCACCGGTGCAGCATGGACCTCCTGAGTAAGCACCAGCAATTGATTGGCAAGCTGATGCACGTGTATGCCATTATTCCTCATTGAGCCTCTTTTCTGACAAATGTAAAGAATGGAAAACGATGGGAATACCCCATCGCATCAGTAAAAACATGGTGTTCTTTCATCATCATATCAGCTACCATGATACCATAGCTTCTACGACAATGATAGGTCAGAAGAGAGATCAAAACGTATCGATCAGTTATCATCAGAGCAAATGGTGATCATACGTTGAGGACATCAAGATGATACGCGCGAGGTGCGGCCAGTAGGGATTATCGCGGAGCGCACGACCGAGCATGACCAGATCGACACTCCCATCACGAATGACGCTATCAGCAAGATGCGGATCGCCCAAGCGTCCAGAAGCTATCACCGGCACATCCGGTAAAACGCGTTTAATACCATTGGCTAAGGGAACACGCCAGCCAGGAAAGCGGGCAATCGGTGCCGTACCACGAACATCAGCGGTCACATCAAGGACATTCACACCGGCGGCGGCAACGCGGTTGGCAGTCAATCGAGCATCCTGCAATTCGATCCCATGCTTCTGAAATTCTTCGGCAACCAGGCGAAACCCGATCAGCAGACGATGACCAAGAAAGGAACGAATACCCTCAACAATTTCCAGGACCAGTCGGAGACGCCCAGCCGGGTTAAGGCCATATTCATCCTGACGGGTATTGACCAGGGGCGAGACCAACGCATGCAACAGACCACCATCGGCGGATGAAAGCATCACACCATCGCAACCAGCAGCAAGCGCCCGCCAAGAGGCCTGCAGGAAGTAATCGACCATATTGGCGAGCATAGGTAGTGGTGCAAATGCCAGATCAGCAGGAGCATCGAGAGCAAGCAAGAAACCGGCGCCACCACCATGGACCGCTTCGGCTAACTGACGCAGCCGTGGGATAAAGGCATCCGCATAGATTCCTACATGAGCACGGCTCATACTTGCATGCGGTGGAATAACCCGAATGGGTTCGGTAATAATAAGGCCAACACCACCATGCGAACGCTCAACATAATGCTTGTAAAGCGCATCATTCACGAAGCCATCGAGCATGGCAAAGCCGCTCGGTGATGGAGACATGACGATACGGTTTGGCAACCGAACGCCCGCAATAGTAAATGGGCTAAACAAATGGGCCATGGTTGGCCGATACTATGGTATTGTGCCTCAGGTCTCGAAAAGCATCCACCTGCTTCAGAGAGACGTGCGTTTTTCCACACGATCTACCGTACAGGTTATTATAGCGGATAGTGCGAATGCTGGCAAATGCCTCTTGTTCTGTATGATTTTAGCGATCATCATCACAATTACGCTCAATTCTTGGAAATAAGCGATCCAGTGTCCAAAGCGTAAAACGGACGATGAGCATCCAGAACATAATCAGTAAAATAAAACCGATATGTCCATACTCAGCCAAAGATTCAACCATAGGTACTACCTCTGTCCTCATTGTTTACCAATGATCCGGTTACAACCCTTACGTGCTCAGAGTAAGGGGCTTGTTGATCTTGCTGTTGTCGAGATGACCATGGGAGCCACCCACTCATTGCAGCGGGAGGAAGGTCTTGTTCGGACCTCGACGGTGTGGTCTCGGGCTGATGCGATGCCATCGTTCGCACCATCCGTTCTTCTGCTGAACGACCGTTATCAAAAGGAAACGTACACAAAAATCGAGCACCTCGGCCCGGCCCATCGCTTTCGGCCCAGATTTCACCATTTTGCGCATACACCAAATGTCGGGCAATAGTCAAGCCGATACCATTGCCCCCACTGGCCCGTGATCGCGATTTATCTACCCGATAAAACCGTTCAAAGAGTTGGGATAAGTGTTCTGGCGCAATACCAATACCGGTATCTTCAATGCTAATCACCGCGCGTTCTTCCTCGGGTCGCACGCGTATTGTAACACGTCCACCGGCAGGCGTATAACGGAAGGCATTGGTGAGCAAGTTGATCATAATCTGTTTAAGGCGGTCGGGATCCGCCCAGACCATGGGCATTCCTTCGGGAATAATCAACCCGAGCTTAATCTGGTTAGCAGCTGCTTGTGGTTGAAACTGGGAGGAAATAGTTGATAAAACTACACGAATATCCACCGATCGTGGTGCAATCTCTATCTGACCGGCTTCTGCCCGCGAAAGTAGCATCAAGTCCTCAATCAAACCTTGCAGACGAACAGATTCATTCAATACGAGTTGGAATGTCTTTTCTTCAGGCTGAACGACACCATCGATCATTCCCTCCATATAGCCACTGATGGTTGAGAGCGGTGTTCGCAGCTCATGGGCAACATCGGCCAGCAAGGCCAGTCGTCGCTGTTCGGTCTGCTCCAGGGCCTCTGCCAGTTGATTGACACTGCAACTGAGTTCAGCCAGTTCATCATCAGATTGAATGACCGTGCGTTCGTGATAAAAACCCTGGGCCAGGCGCCGACTCACCGCCGAGATGGCTTGCAATGGTTCGATAATGCGACTGGAAACAAACAGGCTGGCAACCAGTGCCGCTTCCAACGCAGCAAATGAAGCAATCAGGAGCGATTGCTGGATCAGCTTCTCAAACCGCTGGAGGAGTGACCAGTCAAGCAACACCGTCTGACCGGTCATATCACCATCGGTTGATACGGTAGTGGTCTCAGAAAAGAACAGATTTGGCACAAGCCCGGCCCCGGCCAGCGAACTAGCCGTGGTCAACAAGATTAATATCGAGATAATACCGATGACCATATGGGAAAGGAAGAGCTTCCAACGTAAGCGACGGTGCCATTTCATCATAATCCACCTGTTTGTCTGGATACAAATTTGTAGCCCACACCACGAACAGTCTGTATGAACGCTGCATCATCTTCGAGTTTGCGTCTGAGGCTACCAACATGCACATCAACCACGCGGTCGATGCCATCAAAATCATCACCCCATACATGGCGCAAGAGTTCTTCGCGGCTGAACACATGCCCCGGTTTGCTGGCCAATGCATAGAGCAGATCAAATTCACGTGGTGTCAGATCGATAGACGTCTCACCACGCCAGACCTCGCGTCGGTCGGAATCAATGACCAGACTCGCAAACTGAATCACCGGACGACTGACCGTCTCAAACGACATCTGCCGTGGTCGGCGTAAAATCGCTTTCACCCGCGCCACCAACTCGCGTGGGCTAAAGGGTTTGGTCAAGTAATCATCTGCGCCAACTGATAGTCCAATCAATTTGTCCACTTCCTCTGCGCGTGCGGTCAGCATCAGTACATACACCGCAGCCTCTTGATGCAGCAGGCGACAGACCTCGATCCCATCCAGGCCGGGTAGCATAACATCCAGAATAACAAGATCAGGACGAATACTCCGCGCCAGTTTGAGTGCGGTGAGACCATCGTAGGCATAGTGAACTTCAAAACCTGCAGCGACAAGGTAACTGGCTACCAGATCGACGATGGGCTGTTCATCGTCAACAACGAGAATCGTTGCTGCCTCCACTGCAGCACCTCACAGCTTCTATGCCAAATCAATACACAATGTAACTCATGTGTAACTATGCTTAATGATACCATAAATTGGTCATTTGTAAAGAACGCTATGAGACCAGATTAATTGTTGGATCTTCTGGTTCATCATGGTCACTATTGGCTGTATACCAGGCGAGGAGAGTCAGACTAGCAACCAACGGAACGGTCAAGTTATCGGTACCGGCGGGTGAACGTGACTCGACCAGGGTTGCAGCAAGGCTTGCCAGGGATGCCGCCACCAGGCATGATGACCAGCTTTGCGCAGTCGTCGTCGGGCTCAACGCAGAACCAGGCACCAGACGTAAGGTCAAAGCCATTGCCATGGTGCTGGCAACCAGCATAGCAGCCGAACCTTCCCATGAACGCGACATATCGCCAACACGATAGCGATGATATCCCCAGCGCCGACCAACAATCGAAGCCAGTGAATCACCCCAGGTCATCGCCATGGTCGCTGCCGCCGCAATATGACCCCGATCGGTGGGTTGGTTTTTGCGCCAGAGCAACAGAAAGAGCATGGTAATCGATGCGGCAAAATAGACCGTCCCCGGCGTGCTCTGGGTTGTATCAATCGACTTGAACAGGCGCTGACGATAGGCGGCATAGTTGAGCGGAATAAACGTACTGAACGGAATGATGCCGATAGACCAGGTCTCAAAGAGACGCATGGTACCAAAAACCCACATACCAGCACCAACATGAACAATCTTGCGGGTAAAATCCTGCGGATACTGTCGCCAGTGACGTATCACCTCGGCCACGCCAATCAAACCCCCAGCATAGCTATACGTCGCTACGAGAGCCTGCATATCACGCTTTTGCATAGAGTATCTCCCTCGTGTGTCTCTATAAGATGAGCGATCATAGCATGGGTCTGCTTCTGTTGCAATCGGAACATGATCGTCAAACAGCCTTTTGTGCCTATATTATACGCACAGGTTTGACAATGCCTGCTGGCTCTGCTATCTTACATCGCATACGTTGATCAACTGCACTGGAAAGGCAACACAGGTGATACACACACACCAGTTTGGGAATAGTGATTTGAAAATAACGTCGCTTGGGATTGGTACCTGGGCCATTGGCGGCAGTGGTTGGTCTTTTGCCTGGGGAACTCAGAATGACCAGGAATCGATTGAGGCGATTCATCGTGGGCTTGATCTCGGTATCAACTGGATCGATACGGCACCTATCTATGGCATTGGTCATGCCGAAGAGGTTGTTGGTCGAGCGATGAAAACACGGATTGAGAAACCACTGATTTTCACCAAGTGTACGCGACTGTGGGATGAAAGCGAAGGGAAAATCTATGGTAGCCTGAAGGCCGATTCCATTCGGCAGGAAGTCGAAGCGAGTCTGCGCCGATTGCAAGTTGATGTCATCGATCTGTATCAAATCCACTGGCCCGACCCAACCGAAGATATTGAAGAAGCCTGGACCGCTATGGCCCAACTGCAAGAAGCTGGTAAGGTGCGTTATATCGGGCTTTCCAATTTTAGTGTTGAACAGATGCAACGTGCTCAGGCGATTGCCCCCATTACATCGTTACAGCCACCCTACTCGCTGCTCTTTCGCGAAATTGAAGACGATATATTGCACTTTTGTGAAGAACAACAGATCGGTGTCATCGCCTATTCACCCATGGCGTATGGGTTATTGAGTGGCTCAATGACCCGCGAACGGATTGCAACCCTCCCAGACGATGATTGGCGGCGCAATCATCCAGCATTTCAAGAACCACGCTTGAGCCGCAACCTCGAACTGGTTGATCTGCTGCGTGATATTGGTCAGAATCACCAGGTCTTTCCTGGCGCAGTGGCTATCGCCTGGGTTTTACGTCAGCCAGCGATTACCGGTGCAATTGTCGGCTTGCGTCGCGCTTCTCATGCAAACGATGTGATTGGTGCGGCCAACGTGAGCCTTACTGCCGAGGAAGTCGCTCGCATTGAAACGTTTTGCATGACCATCCATAACACTATGATCCTGTTCCTGTCAGACGCAACAAGCTGACAATGCCTCAAAAAACGTTCTCGTATCGTTGCCCCTCTCGGATCTGTACTCCGAGAGGGGTTGTATGATCGTCTGAGCGCGCTTCTTGCAGAGAACGTTCTTTGTTCATTCCAATAGCATACAAAATCACGCTATGAACAAAAAGCGAAAAAGCTATTGATAAAAGCTGTACTCTCAGCTCAATATCACCAGTTGAAAGCAACGATTCATAACAGAAATGCCATATGAACCAGCTAAAATGATGGTTCTTCTTTGTGAAACAACGTACAAACAGAGCAATTTGTGAAAAAGATAACAATAAATATGGCTTTGATAAAGTATTGACTTTCTTTTCTTTCTATGCTATACTTTCCATGAGCACAATAAAAAGCCTCTTGTACATACTTCAAAAATACATTAGGATGATCTAATACCTGGGTTGTTGTTCCTGATTCAGGAAGTGAGGGTTCATCGCTGTAATGATTGCAGTTAAAGAAACGATACATGTATCCTCAATGACACCTTTTTATTCTGTAGCTTCAGCCAGATGGGTAACATTGCGATGGTGCAAACATAGACTGGTATGTTACAAGCATAATGATGCAGGTTATTTCAATCATCAGATACGTCGCATGTTCTTCTGAATTATTCAGATATATCGCATTTCTGCGACTGCGACAAGCACAGTTTAAGAGGAAGGATAATCATCATGATGCATGCACAAAAAACCCAATCAGCCGCTTCTATCAAATTGGAAGACCTTGAAGCTCTGATGCACCGCGAACATGAACACAACCAGCGCTTGAGTCGCCTGGCACGCAGCAAGTCAAACACCGATACCATTATTGGTGGTATTATAGGGGTTATTGTTGGCGTAGTGGTCAGTCTCTTACTGGTAACGTTGTTTAGCAGTGCGAGCCTTGGGTTCACATTACCGTTCGTTCTTGCGATTTTCGGTGCTGGTGCTGGTTCAGTGGTCGGTTCATTTGTCGATCTCCACACCGTGGCGAACATCTGGCGACATTAATCTTGCGCACCGCTGAATCGCATATCTTTCGTTACGGCCCTTGCTCTTACGATGAGAGCAAGGGCTATGTTGTTTCTCCAGCTCTGCAACCCCTCCCAGCTCGATAAGATATACCCAGAAGACTGATTCTGGTGTATACTCAAGAAGAAATCTCTGTTTCGTTCTTTGTGTAGAGATAGCGTACAATGGTTCATGCCTGGATAACGTCGCTCATTTTGCAAAAGCATCGAGAAATAGATGAGAGTGAAAACCAACAGCGGTACGTACCTGCTTATTCTTCAGATGGAACCCCCATGCCATCAGATACGGATCGGCCAGTTGGGAACATATGATCTGGAAGCAGGGTTTTATCTGTATGTTGGAAGTGCGTTTGGTCCAGGTGGTTTAGATGCACGGCTGAACCACCATCGCCAGCGCAACAAAGCTCGCCCACACTGGCACATCGATTATTTGCGCCCCCATTGCCAACTCGTAGCCATATGGACGGTGGCCTGTGAGCAGCGGCTCGAAACCATCTGGTGTGATGCCCTGATGTATATGCCCACTATCAGCATCCCCATTCCAGGTTTTGGTGCAAGCGATAGCGACAAACCCTCGCATCTGTTCTACTCTGATTCTATGCCCTCTATACGGCTCATGAGCCACATTTTCTTCTCAACCAACGTGATGCATGATCCTGCAATAGACAGGCTTGTGATTGATATTCTCCCAGGCGAGCCAGATCGGGCATGCTAAGCGACGCGCTTCCAAAAAAGTCTTTCCGAAGCGATCAGGACAATCATATTTTCAGCTGACCAGATGATTCGCCCCTGGGCAGCAGCAGTGCCAAATTGCCTGGAATCAACAGCTATGATGGGCAATATTGTGTGCTTGTTGTGTGCTATAATAGGCAGGTATTATCTTTGTTATGATATGTCATGAGACGAGGAGACACGACCGATTATGGAAACGATACGACATCGTTCTTTTACAAGCATCACCCTGTTTTTCCTGGTTGTGTGGTTTTTTTCACTTCTTCCGGTTCTACCGACAGGAACACACAGCCTGAGAACACCACCGGTTGCCGCTGCATCTGTGCATAACCTTTCTTCAACGGTTGTTTCAGAGCAGCATGTAGCGCCTGTTGACACACACACCACTCCTGCGTTAACACGCCCAGTGATCCAACGTCAATCCGCTGGGAATACACCAGTCATCAACCAGACATCTGGGAACCTTGCTGTCAATGTTTCAGCTTCCGATACCGTGCAAGCCGGTGATTTTCTCATCTATACCTTTACTTATACCAATACCGGCGGCAACGCTGTTGATGGTGCTTACATCCGTGCGGTCTGGTCGAGCTTTGGCGTCAACCAGTCGTGTGCATCATCACCCTGTGATGTTGACACGATAGAAGGACCCGGCGTAACCCCCAGCATTGAGGGAAGCAATAATATCTTTCGGGTCGGTCGCCTCAATGCTGGTCAACGCGGTCAGTTTACGGTTCGCCTGAGCACAAACAATACCATTTTCCCGCAGACGGGTGCCGCTATCAATCGTCTCGAGGCTTCGGGCATTGCCTACTATGATGGCCTCGATGGCCCGAGCGACGAAGATACGAGCAGTACCCTGGTATCAGGTCCGGTCTTTGTCTTAGAGAAGCAAACAATCACTACCAACCCCATTCAGCCCGGCGAGTCAGCCGAGTTCGAGATTCGGGTGGGCAATGCTACTGGCCCGCTCGATAGTCCCGGTGGAACGATTCGGGCAGACGCCACCAATGCCACGAACATCATTGTGGAAGATACCTTTCCGGCCGATGCCGAATTTGTGGAAACCAATGACGTCCCCGGTGTCGAATTTATTGGCGTCGATACCGATTTGAATACTGTCCGCTGGCGCATTGAAGGACCGCTTGAACCGGGTCAGACGATTACCTTGCGGGTTTTCTATCGCAAAGTTGATGTATCCGGGAGCTGTGCTATTCTGGGAAGTGGGCCAGTTTCGGTCACCAGCGATGAAATACCCTTTGCCGATGCCGATAATCGCTTTCGCATCTCGGCACCGGGAAGCGATGGTGTGGGTATTGCAGCCCCCATGCTGATTGATGTTCAGGTTGATTCATCCACCATTCTCTATGGCAACCAAAAGAGTCTGACGTTTGTTGTTCGGAACTTCTTTGAGGAGGACTTAAATAGCGTCACCCTGCGCTATACGCTTCAAGACGACATTCGTTATGTGCCAGATTCGGCATCGGAACCGCCCGATGAAACACCGCAGCCTGATGAGTACGGTGGTGAGGTCGCATGGGTCTTTGCGATAGGGGCTGGAACAATAGATGCCTCAACCAACATGACCTTCTCGCTCGACATTGAGGCCGACTTCATCCCTACCGCAGGAAGCCAGGGCATTGTGTCACTGGAAGTGCCCGATAATGTGCCATCATCGTGTATTGTTCCAATTGGGTTCCGTCTCGAACTCATACCACGTCTGGGTTTGGCCAAGTATAGCGAATCAGATAATATCTTCTTTCAAAACCTTGGTGCTTACCGGGTGGATCAGGGAGAAACATTTCCATATGTCATAGAGATGGTCAATGCAGGTACGACCGAAGCTACGGGAATCCAGATTACCGATATTCTGCCCGACACACCCAGTGTCTGGGCTGGTAGCGGCGTGTTTGAACTGGTCAATCCAACCCTGTCCATTAACGACCAGAACCCGGTGACTCGCCAACCCGATCAGATTATCCGCGATCCAGACACCAATCGACCAACCCAATTGATCTGGGAAGACTTGACCGTACCACCAGAGAGCAACATCAAGCTCTTCTATGGTTTACGTCATGAAGTGCTCGAATTTGTGGTGTACTGCAACAACGTTCAGGTCGAACGTCCCGTTGATGCTCGTGGAAATGAAATTATCGCCATTGATCCGCAACGATCCAGTGTCTGTACCAAAACCAATCCAGACATTAATGTTTACAAGGAGTGGTTGAACCCGACAGACCAGGTTGCCCCTGGTGCGACAGTCGCATTTAGTATTACGCTCATCAATCAAGAGACCTCATCATACCGTCTGGCCTTGGCCGACTCGCTCGACTCATTTGGTCAATCACCCGGAGCTTTTACCTTTTCACGCCAACTGGATGGCTACGCAACGCCAGCTACCGAGGGCGAAACTGGTCTGATCTGGCCCATCCGTGATGTAGCTTCTGAAGGCACACTTACCTCAACCATTGAGGTCACAGCACCAGTGACCTGTGCGAGTCAGACGTATTTCAATTCAGCCTATTTTCTGATAGAGACGGAAACATCGATTACCAGAACGGTGCTGACTGTTCAGCCAGACCCAGTTGCGACGGCTGCCGTGCCTGTCGTCTGCGAAACCCCACCACCGGAAGCGGATGAACTGAACTATGCCAAAATTGCCACACCCAGTCAGATTCGTCTTGATGCTGGTCAGGGTACCGAAGTAACGTTTGAACTCGTTGTCAATAATAGCCGTCTGGATACACCCGTTAACAACGTAGAACTGCGGGACATTTTACCAGAAGGGTTTACCTATCTGCGTATGGCTGATGATAGCCAGATTACGGATGAACCAACGATTACGGCTAGTACTCTCGATAATCGTACTCAACTCTCCTGGACTCTTGATACGCTGAATGCCCAGGAGACAATCAGTGTCAAAGTCGTAGTTAGTTCAGGCAATACACCTGGGCAGTATGATAACTGGTTTGTGGCAATTCCTCCGCAAGACGAAGACATTGTTCCAATATGCGCCCAACAGTCCGTTGATAACCGCTCCTGTGCGGTGATCGATACTCTGACTTATGCTATTGCACCAGTAACCATCTCGTCCGAGCCAGGTCTGCTCAATTTTGCCCGAACAGCTCGCCGAGCCACCATTGGTCTGGGTGATACTGTAACGTATGATATATCAGTGGGGAATACCAATGCCTTTGATCCGATTAACGATGTAACTATTGAAGAGACCTTGCCTGCCGGTTTCACCTACGTTGGCTTAGATGCGAGCAGTCCTACGCAGATCGAACCGGAAGTACAAGACGCTGGTGGTGGTAAGAAGCGCCTAGTCTGGACAATTGATACGATGGCGGCCCAGGAAACCGTAGTGCTGAGCTATATCGCACGGTCTGGCAATACGGTGGGTGGGCAGGAAAGCCTGTTGAAAGTGAGTTCCAGCACTGCGGGAATTACGCCCACCTGTTTGCAGCCAACAGGAACCGTTTGTAAAGCTGTTGACGAAAATGGTGAACAGGTCATTTACAACTCCGTGACAGTGAATGTCAGTGCGCTTATCTCGATAGCACCATCATTTAATAGTGAAGAGTGTGCTAATCCGGGTGATGGCCGCATCTATCGACTCATCTTTGTCAATACCAATGACCAACCCTATGAAAATATATCCGTCGATGTCGTCTTACCCATGGGCATGCGTTATGTGCGCATGGTTTCCACCGATCAGCCACCGCCGACTTCGGTTGATCGCAGTAATGCCAATGGTACTGGCGATCAGATTATTCGCTGGGAAGAGACGCTGCAGGTACCGGCACGGCGACAAGGTGAATTGGCCGCTCAAGTAGCCTTAGAATTTGAGGTTGAAATTGGTCGCGTCTGGTCCGATCTCTCCACAACGGTAGAAGCATCCAGTCCTGATGGCGTCATCCCACCAGCCTCCGAAGATGGAGACCCTAATGCGGATCGCGCCGTGGTGCCACTGTGTGAGCTTGCTGGCACAAGTATCCGTAAAGAGGTCGATAAAGAGTATGCCTATGCCAATGATCTGTTGACCTATCAGATCGAATTTTACAATGCCGAAGAGCGATCATTAGCCGTCAATATTGATGATCTCTTACCAGGCGCATTTCAGTTTATCAGTATGGTTGACCCGGCCATGCCCGCCCCCCAACAAGACGATCAGCAACTGACCTGGTCCAACCTGACGGTCGAATCACAGGGAACCCTCACCCTGAGTTATCTGGTCGTGGCTCAGGGCGAACCTGGCAGTATCTATCAAAACACCGCCACTATCAGCGTCGCTGATGTGAACGTGAATACCGATGACAATACCGCCCGGGTCTATATCGAAGGCCGCGTAGAGGCGCGTACATCCTTACAACCAGCCGCATCAGGCTGTGTTGATCCCGGTACAGCCTATACCTATTTGCTGACCTTTACCAACAACAACAGCCGCGTGTACAATGAAGTAGCGGTCAACCTGCGCATGCCGTTCGGGTTGAAATATACTGGTGTCGTGAGTGATACCCCCACACCAAACACATTACAGACGGTGGGTATTAACGGGACGGTCGTGTCGTGGGGCAACCTGACGCTGCCAAGAGGGGAAACCACACTCGGCATTGATCTGGTCGCCAGTGCCGCCTGGGGTCAGCAAACTATCGAGGTACTCAGCACATCGCCAAGTGGCACTATCCAACCAGCACGCATCAGCGGGCCAGTGATTGATGTGTGCGAACCAACGGCGCCGGCGATCTCCAAAGTCACCAATCGTTCCTATGTACAGGTTGGCGATACCCTCGAATATCAGATCAATCTCTTCCGTCCAGAAAACACGTCGCAGGTGGCAACCACCATTGTTGATACGCTACCAGCAGGGTTCGCCTTTGCCGAAATGTTAGAAGGGCCGGTACCCACCATCGAAGGAAGCACATTGCGTTGGCCAGACATGACCCTGGTTGATGAGCAGTTGTTAACCTTGCGTTTTAATGCATCGGTCCTTGGCGGTGCAGCTGGTCAGTCTTACGATAACATTGTAACGACCGAAGGTGGTAGTGATATTAATACCGAACGGGGTATTGCCCGTGTCACGATGGGTCCACTGTTGAACTATGCTTCGGCGGTAACCCCGGAATTGCCATGCTTTGAGCCGGGTGGTGTGTTTACCTACTCTATACTGTTGCAAAACCCAACCACCCTGGATAATCAGGATACACGCGTCGAGCTGTTACTGCCCTTTGGCGTTTCATTCTTATCATCGAACCCGATCGCGGACCAGAGCATCCCCTTTGAGATCACGACCGACCGTGATGGACGTCAGACAGTGACCTGGGACAACATTGCCGTGAATGGAACAGCACCGGGCCAACAGATTTCGCAGGTGATTCTCAATACACGCCTCAGAATTGGTCAGGTTTATCAACCGTTAGTACCATCGCTCACGATCATCAGCCCGGATGGGACACCGGCTCTCATTGCGGGGGTCAATCCCACACCAGGTGTGTTGATGTGTACACCTGATCATGTAGGAATCACAATCGAGGCGGCTCCCAAACTGGTGCGCGTCAATGGTGAACTGACTTATCATGTCACGCTTGCAAATGCCACAAAATCGCCCGTAGGAGCCAGCGTCAATGTCATCTTGCCCGAGACCTTTTCGTTCCTGACCATGCTCGACGAGACACAGGGCACTATCCAGAAGACAGGTACCACATCCTGGGATGTACAGATCCCTGCTGGCGCACCCGACAACCCTGGCATTACCTTATTAGTCTTTCGCGTATTGGTAGAACCAGGCACACGCAATGGACAGTATCAAAGTACTGTGGAGGTCTCTTCTGGCACGGTGCCAGCGGATCAGATTGACACGTTTGATACCACTGAGGTGAGTGTACAGGCCAATGCGATTGGCTTCCTGCCCCTTATTCGGCGTTAGCTCGGGCACAGGCAACCGAAACACATCAGCACGGCAACACCGGTGCTGATGATGTGATTCCAATATGACTGCTTTGTGA
>JAAURD010000093.1 GCA_012034075.1 Chloroflexaceae bacterium
CGACACGACGACAATGGACTATTGCAAGTGAAGAGCAACTGCGTGATATGATCACGGTGATGCACTATGACGGTGATCTTGATTACGTTCAGGCAAATTACGATGAGCATCAGGTGATGCTCCAGCAACAAACGGCTTATCCTGAAAGTGACAGGCTGTTGCTGTTGTTGGCAATATCGTAAAACAGTGAAGACATGGGCAAGACCTATCGTACATATTCCTGTATTTGCGCGATGAGATCGCTCGCATGATCTCCTTTAGGGCGAGGCGGCTCTGAAGCAGGGGACATACAAGAAGGTAGACGTTACGATGGTTTTGCCAGCAGTGGTCAGCCGGAAAACTGACCACTGTCTATCGCAAATCGATATATTATGAGCAAAAGAGAGGTACGACGATGGAACCATGGAAAACGTTATCGCATAGACACAGTGCTGACGAATCCATCCATGATAGCATCGCACTGATGCATTACGATGGTGATCTGGTCTCAGTGGCAGATCATTGTGAGGCGCAAGGAACAGCACGGACACATTATCCCGTAGCCATGCCTGCTGAACATCAAGCATGGTTACCGCTAATTATGATATTCTAACGTGCAGGTAACACCTGATGCACCCGACCGATAGCGCGACAGGATGCGCTTTTACCCTATTCTGGTCCAGGCGGGGCGGCCTGAAACCGGCATTCTCCCTTTCCTGTTCCAACAGCCTGTCGGTCGGGTCCTATCATACAATTCGCTGTTTACACCCCTCTTTTCTGATTACACCAACACTACCTACCGTTCGATACTCAGTGGATTATAGGCTGTGTATACAAGCCGGCTAAAGGCGGCAATCGCTGGACTGGCACTACCATCGCCCAGGTAGGGCGGGTTGGAGCGCGGCGTTGTCTCCTGATAGACAAACACACTGAGCAGAAAATCACCACCCGGTGAACGAATAATACCGACATCAGCCTGCATATCCGAGACCCAGCCAGCTTTCTGCTCCACGCGTGTGCCGGCAGGTACGCCAGCCCGTAGCCGTTTGGTGTCACCATGCAGGGCCAACCAGTCAAGCATCTCCTGACAGCGTTCAGCGTTTAAACGACCAGCAAACACATCGTGCATCAGCCCGTAACCCTTGCTGCACTGGTCTATCTGGAGCAGGACCTGGGCCATTTCGGCCGGTGTGGTACGTAGCACCGGGTCGGCCAGGGTATAGGGCGGTGGGCCTTCATAGCGCGGGTCTACCAACACATCCGGGTCGGTGGGGACTGGTGGCTCATCACTGGTGTTGTAATACACATCCTGACGTGTATATTCAAGACCGAGCGACTGTAACTTGGCGTTCATCTCAAACGCACCGGCGAGCATTGCCTGGGTATCATCGGGACCACCCCCGACTGATGCTGCTAATAATGCATTGGCAGCGCCATTATCACTGTCTACCAGCATGGCCTGGAGCAGCTTCTTTGCGGTTTCATCGATAACATCCGTCGAAGTATAGAGCTGAAACATGATGGCGATTTTCATGACGCTGGCGCCCGAGAAAACGCTTTGATCGTTGATACCAATGGTTGCTCCGGTGTCGAGATCGGCAAAGTAGACCCCGATCACACCATCCCATGCCTGGACGATCTCTTGCAGTTGTTGTTCGAGTTGCGCAAAACTGGCATGGTTTATCGTTCGGGTCAGCTGTGGGTCTTCGGTCAGGGTTAGTACTAATGTGCGATCTACCGCAGGAGAACGTAACAGCTCACGGGCCTGACGCATTGCTTGATGCATATCAAATTGCTGACCGGGTTGATAGACAAAGCTGCGTGACATGATGTCGGTGTTGGTAATGGTCGCCGGATCCAGCATATCAACTGCTCGTATGAGGCTAACGGTAGGTGATATGGTCGTTTGCTGGGCAAAGCTCATCATGTGTTCTTGTAATGCCGCTGCCTGAAACTGAACCTGTAAGGGAACGCGCACGGTACGTCCCTGGAGAGCATCACGGCGAGCAATCGCAATCATCCCCTGGATATCCACATCCAATCCGATATCCTGCGCATAAATCACCATTTGGGCCTCACCAGCGCGGAGAGCCAGCGGCCGCTTAATCAACTCTAGCTCTTTCTGAAGTTTTTTCACCGCATCACCGCTGTTTAAACCACCAACATCAATGCCCGCAATTGTCGCACCAGGAGCAAAGAACACGTCTTCTGGTGCCGACTCTGCTGCCTGGGTGTCAGGTGGGATGCTCGTTGCGGTTGGAATGGGCGTAAACGTTGGTATTGGTGTTGCCGTCGGTTCTGGTGGTGACGTTGCGGTACCATTCGGCGGTTCAGGTGATGGTTCGGCGGTATCATTGATTGGTTCGTTGGCCGGTGCCAGATCATCGGTGGTGCGGGTCTCGACCGCATCGATATGGTCATCCGAAGGTGACGCAGATGAGTCGACGGGGGTTACCGTAGGCAGTCGGAACGGCGCAGGCGTTGCAATGAGTTCTGGTTGTTGCACAATCGCTGGTCCAGCCTGACTGCAACCAGCCAGGAGCAGAGCGATACAACAGCAACAGCCGATGCAGAGCGAGAAAGGGTTTAATTTAATCATCGGGCTCCAGATAAAATGTCAGTGGATAGCCCACCTGACGTGCCGCCGTATGGGCTGCATAGATACGATCACGGGCTTCGGCAAAGGGAAACGAAGCCACATAGGCATGGCCTTCGTAATGGGCCTCGAGCATGACGCTGGTGGCACGTTCGATAGTCAAGCCAAAAAACAGGCGTAAAACCATCACCACAAAGTCCATCGGTGTTTTGTCATCATTTTCAACGATCACGCGATACGGTTTTTCCAGTTCTTCATCGCTTATTACCACATATTGTACATCGGTCGTGGTTTCTGGCGGACTGGTGGTTACCGTTTCAACCTCGGGTTGTGTCATCATGGGGCGTGTCCTGATTATAGGCTATCTTCCAGAGTGCCTGGCCCACCAACTGGGGGCTATGGCGGAGGGTGTCCTGTTTATTCCAGAGTGGGCGTTTCTGTTCGGTGATTTCAATCAAAGACGCCACGATAGGCCGCACACCAAGCGCAGCAACCTGCGCTATTTCAGCGTCATCCGGGGTGAGTGGATGAATACCTTCGGCGCGGTACTGGTTCAGCAAAGCCGAACTCAAGTTGGGAGTGCGATTGATCAAGACGATATCCAGCGTGCCAGGACCAAGCATATCGATCAGTCGCTGCACATGATCAATGACGCGAAAACCATCGGTCTGACCGGTCTGCGTGGTGGTGTTGCACACAAAGACAATGGTTGCTGGTGTTTGACGGAGCGTGCTGATCATACCATCAAACAGCAGTGTTGCCAGCAGCGAGGTAAAAAAGCTGCCCGGCCCAATTGTAATGATATCGGCCTGAAGCAAGGCATCGAGCACGGGCGGGTACGCTGATGCCGTGCGGTCTTGCAAAAAGAGGCGCGAGATCGGCGGCTTCTTGGGCGCCCGAACAGCTAGTTCCTGCTCTACGATACGTCCGTCGGCCAGTTCCGCACACAGATGCGTGTTGGCGCCGGAGACTGGCAGAACACGCACAGGGGTATCTACCAGTTCGGCAACGGTGTCGATAGCTTCTATAAAGCTGCCGCGCAACTGGGTCAACGCAGCAATAAGCAGATTGCCAAAGGCCATGCCGTTGAGGGCTGGTACATCGTCAGTGTGAAAACGGTGTTGTAATAGGGTCGGTAGCAGGCTATCGGGCGCATCAGCCAGGGTTGCCAGGCAGTTGCGCAGGTCACCAGGTGCAGGTATTTGCCCAATGGTACGAGCAACACCGGTGCTGCGACCGCTATCGGTAACGGCAATCACAGCCGTGCGCCGGCCAAAATAGGGCTGTGCCCCAAGCAATACCTGGCTACATCCGTTTCCGCCACCAATTGCAACGAGATGGCGTACTTTATCGCTCATTCCACATCTCCTCATACAGATCGCGTGTTTTCCGGGCAACCACCGGCCAGGCAAAGGTACTGTTGACAATGCGGACACTCTCTGCGCCCCAGTGCGGCCATTGATCGACCTGTTGCAGAGCCTGGTGCAACCGTATCGCCAGATCGTCCACATCGCCGGGGCGCACCAGGTAGCCGTTGCGGCCGGGAAAGACTTTATCTGGAATGCCGCCGGTGGCACTGGCGATGACCGGTCGCCGATGGATCATGCCTTCCAGGGTGACCAATGATGAGCCTTCGTAGAGCGTTGGATGAATGACCAGGTCGATCTCTTCGTACAGGCTGTGCAGCTCGGCATCATCGAGTCGACCGGTAAAGGTAATATGGCTGGCAATACCGGCCATCTGCGCCTGTTGGCGCAAGTGTTGCTCCTCTTTGCCCTGTCCGACCAGCAGCCAGTGCCAATCTGGCGGTAATGTTGGATGCAAGCGAGCCAGTGCCGCTATCAAGATATGGTAGCCCTTGTTGCGCTCCAGCCGACCAACACTCAACAGCCGCGGAAAGCGGGTTGTGAGCGCAAACCGTTGGCGCAGATCCGCCCGCAGCGTCGATTGGACCAGACCCAGGCATTCTTCCACATCGATAGCACTGGGAATGACCACCACCCGTGCTGGATCGACCCGCAAGTAACGCGGTACATCGTGACGGGTACAGGCATCGGTGGCAATCACGCGGTCGGCACAACGGTGACCATAGGCATAGAGCCAGCGAAACGGGGTATAGGCCAACCATTTGCGCCAGTCGGGCGTGCGAAACTCTTCCATGCCGTGCGGGTTGGCCACAAAGGGTATGCGTGACAGGAGCGGATCGCGGTGCCGCAAGGCACCGTAGCCGGTGGCACAGAGGCCCTGGCTATGGACCAGGTGAACCTCGCCCTGGCGTACCGCTGCTGCCGCAGCGAGGCCGAGTTGCCAGGTATACCAGGGGTAGTTGAGCTGTCGCCCTGGAATACTGTTGGGCCGCAAGATGGGTGATGTATAATCATAGCGTAACAAACGATAGTCTTTGACTGGCATTGCGAGATTGTCATAAGACGATGCTGATCGCTCAGAATGCGTGTCTGAAAGGTTGGGAGGAAGCTGTACATAGAGCCGTATCCGCACATCCAGTCGTTCCAGGTGCGTGATAAGATGAAAGACATGGCGTTCAATACCACCAAAACCGTGAATAGGATAGACTACTCGTGCGAGCATTGCTACGCGCAGCAGTTGGTTGGCTGTTGATCGTTCGGCTTGCATCATGTTCTATAATACCACAAGGTACTCGTCTTCTGGTATAATTTGGTTAAAAGAATGGCTTAAGATCAGGCATAATGAAGATAAGGGCAATCACATGAAAACACCAGTTCTGCTGACAGGTAGCGCAGCGGCTCCGGGGATAGCTATCGGACCGGCGCTCATTTATCGCTCTATGTCGATGGAATATCGTTCGCTTTCGGCTCATTTAGAATCACATCGCTCATCCAATGCGGCAATAGACGCCGAAATGGATCGGCTCAAACAGGCTATCGATGCGGCTGATAATGCTCTGCTGGCCGTTGAAACCCAACTGCTGGCCGATGGACAGGAAGAAGAATCGCATATCTTTGGGGCACACCGTTTGCTCCTGACCGACCCGGAGTTGCGCGAACTGGCACTGACTTTGATTGCGGATCATGGCCTTTCGGCAGCCGAAGCGATTATCCAGGCTGGTGGCGAACAGGCTGCGTTGCTTGAAACATTGAATGACCCATTTTTGAATGTTCGAGCGGCGGATATGCGTGATGTTGTCTCTCATGTACGGCGTATTTTGATGAAAGACATGTCGTTGGGTGAATTGCTTACCGAACCGGCTATCGTGGTAGCCCATGATCTTGGGCCATCGGAGTTAATGAGTGCTCCACGAGAGCGATTGCTGGGTTTGGCGCTGACCGGCAGTGGGCCAACTGCGCATGCGACGATTCTGGCACGGGCGTGGGGCATACCAGCGGTGATTGGTCTGGGCCGTGAATCACTGCGTAAAATCACACAGGGCATGCATATTGCCATCGATGCAATTCCGGGCGGTTGCTGCTCCAACCAGATGAGGCAACATTGACGGAACTCAGAAATGAAGCTGAGGCACAGGCACAGCACCAGGCGGCATTGCGTGGCGAACGTGATTTGCCGAGTGAAACACGCGATGGTAAAAAGATACCGTTGCTGGTCAATATTTCATCCATCTCTGGGGCCCAGATTGCCCGCGACTGGGGCGCTATGGGGGTTGGATCACTGCGGACTGAGTTGCTGTTTCTAGGCCATCCATCGCTGCCGAACGAAGAGGCACAGGTCGAACTCTATCAGAGCATTGCGACTGAGTTACCAGATGTGCCGATTACGGCGCGTACTCTGGATATGGGCGGCGACAAACAACTCCCCATCTTTCCGCTGCCGCATGAAGATAACCCATTTCTCGGCTGGCGTGGTATTCGCATTGGCCTGAGCCGGCCGGAAACCGTCCTGTTACCCCAACTGCGTGCCATGTTGCGTGCTGCGGCAACGATTGATTTACGGATTATGGTACCGATGATTACGACGATTCAGGAGTGGCGGCAGGTACGTGCGTACTTCCAGCAGGCATACGATGAACTGATTGCAGCCGGTTCGCCTTGTGCCACGAACCCTATTCTTGGGGCCATGATCGAGACCCCGGCCGCTGCTCTGGCGGCTGACCAACTGGCCCAGGAGGCCGATTTTCTGAGCCTGGGCACGAACGATCTGGCACAGTATACGCTGGCCTGTGACCGCACCAACCGCGGGTTGCGCGTCTCTATAACCACATTGAGCCAGCAGTGCTCTATCTGATTCATCGCTCTATCGAAGCAGCTCATCGCCACGGCAAACCGGCGATTGTGTGTGGCGAAATGGCCAGTGATCCCAACCTGACCCCACTTCTGCTTGGGTTTGATGTTGATGAATTGAGCTGCACCCCGCCGGCATTGCCCATGGTGCGTTCTGCCGTGCGCCATACCAGCTTGCCGCAAGCACGTGAACTGGCCCGTGCGGTGTTGGCGGCAACAACGTTGGACGAAGTGCAAGACCTGATTAAGCAGTATCACCAATCGGAACAAGCCGATAAAGCATAGCGTCATCATTCTTGTCAGTCAACACTCAGACACGTATCGTACCGGGTTCAGAGACAAGCTGACCCGGTTATGTTACGATAGAGAGCAGAGGAGGCTGCTCCATTTGTCAGATCAAGAAGGTTGCCAGGAAGAGATCAGTGAACTGAAAGCGCATGACCATGAGCAATATCGATATTCGCCCAATTCAGACTATTGAACACTATCGTGCGATTGAACAATTGCAGAAGGCGATATGGGGGCTAGAAGATATCCGTGTTACGCCCGATAATATCCTGATTACAGCACACAAAAACGGTGGTATGGTGTTGGGTGCCTTCGATACAACACCTGATGCGGCCCATCCATCGACCGGCCAGCCGCCTCTGATCGGCTTTGTTTTTGGGTTTGTTGGCCTGACGACGCAGGGTAGCCTGAAATATTGCTCACATCAGCTGGGTATTTTGCCGGCCTATCAAAACCGGGGCATTGGTCATCAACTCAAACTGGCGCAACGGAACTATGCGCTGGAACGGCTGATCGATCATATTACGTGGACGTTTGACCCATTAGAAAGCCGCAACGCCTACCTCAATATTCATAAGTTGGGCGTCACCTGCAACACCTATCTGCCCAATGTGTATGGCATGATGCGTGATGCCATCAATGTTGGCTTGCCCAGCGACCGCTTTCAGGTGGACTGGTGGCTGACCAGTACACGGGTCACCAGTCTGCTCGTTCAAACATCCGCACATGAAAGGCCAACGGGTACAACACTTGAACAGCTGCGCAATGATGGGGTCACTGAAATCAATCCATTGATTCCCGGAGATCTCCCACGCCCGCCGTTGACCTGCCGACCATTGTATGAAAAGCGCGTCCTGGTGCATATTCCAGCTGATTTTCAGGCGGTCAAAACGACGGATAATGAACTGGCACGGGTCTGGCGTCAGCATATTCGTGATATCTTTGAGGAAGCCTTTGCCATGGGCTATACCGTTATCGATGTCCTGCGCGGTGACCAAACCTACTGCTATTTGCTGGAGCAGGCATAAACGGTTTACGGAGTGCAATCGATGCATATTGAACGGATAGAACTGCACGCCATCACGCTGCCACTAGTAACGCCCTTTGAGACGAGCTTTTCACGCGATCTGACCACTTCACGGGTACTTGTGTCGGTCCATACTGATGGACTTACGGGCTGGGGTGAGTGTACGGCCGGTGAATATCCCTGGTATTCGTATGAGACCGTAGAGACCGCCTGGCATCTGCTGCGCGATGTTCTGGTGCCGGCCGTGCTGCACCAGGCCAATCACACACCGCTCACTCTGGATTTTGTGCTCTCCAGGATGCAGGGCGTGCGTGGTCATCCCATGGCTCGTGCGGCGCTTGAGCATGCCGTGTGGGATATGCTGGCACAGGCACAGGGCATCTCGCTGGCAAATATGCTGGGTGGCACCGCGATGCGGTGGCGGTTGGCGTCAGTGTCGGCATTGAGCCAGATATTGCGACCTTGCTGGCACGCATTGAAGCCTATGTGAGCCAGGGGTATCGGCGGGTCAAACTCAAGATTAAACCAGGCTGGGATCTTGCTCCGGTCGAGGCGGTACGTACCCGCTGGCCGGAACTGGCTTTGCAGGTTGATGCCAATGCGGCCTATACAGCTGATCATACGACTCATCTCACTGCACTGGATCACTTTGATCTCTTGCTCATTGAACAACCGTTGCACTACGATGATATCGTTGAGCATGCTCGCTTGCAGTCGCAACTTCGCACTTCCATTTGCCTGGATGAGAGTATCACATCACCGCTCCATGCCCGCTGGGCGCTCGATATTGATGCCTGTCGTATTATCAACATCAAAGTTGGTCGTGTCGGCGGCCTGACCGCAGCCAGACAGATTCACGATCTGTGCGCCCAACGTGGCATCCCGGTCTGGTGTGGTGGCATGCTCGAAACCAACATCGGGCGGGCTGCCAACGTTGCGGTTGCCAGTTTGCCCAACATGACCTTGCCCGGTGATATCTCTGCTTCTGCGCGTTACTACCAGCACGATATTGCCGCACCCGATTTTGTCTTGACCGAAGATTCAACCATGGTGGTGCCCACCCAACCAGGCACCGGCGTGTCTGTGCTCGATCAACGTCTGCGCGAGGCTCGCTGGCGCCATCTGGTTCTGACGGCATCATAATACCCTTTCAACGATTACCAGTAATCGACATACCCATCAATCAACAGGAGTTTTCACGAATGGTACAATACAAGCGGATTTTTTTGGTTCTATCCGTCCTTCTGCTCGTCTTTGCTGGTGCGCTGGTCACCTGGCCGGCACAGGCCCAGCAGCGGCTCATTTGTTTTAACGAAGTGCCCTATTGTATTCAGGGCGAAATTATGGAATATTGGGAAGCCAACGGCGGACTACCCGTCTTTGGGTTTCCCACCAATGATTTACGTATCGAGCAGATCGAAGATTGGACCGGCCCAACCCAGTGGTTTGAGCGTGATCGCCTCGAAGACCACAGCAACGAAGGACTGGGCGTACTAGCCGGGCGACTGGGGGCGCTCTTGCTTGAGATGCAAGATACGCCCTGGGAGAGCTTTACCCGTGTGCCTTCAGCGGCAGCCGGTTGTGCATACTTTCCCGAAACACAACACAGCCTGTGCGAACCCTTTCTGAGTTACTGGCGCAATAACGGCGGTCTCCCGCGCTTTGGCTACCCCATTACCGAGCCGTTCATCGATACGATCCAGACCGATGCCGGTGAATGGACCGGGCTGATCCAGTACTTTGAACGCCGCCGGATGGAATATCATACCGAACTGCCCGGTGACCCGGTGCTGCTTGGCCTGCTCGGCAATGAAATTCGGGCCATGCAGGATACGCCACCCGATGGTACACCTACAGTGACACCCACGGCGCCACCTGATGATGGTGACCCGACGCCAACGCCTACCACCGAACCAGATATCGATAACACCAGGATTGCTTTTGTCTCCACCCGTAATGGCAACCACGAAATCTTCGTGATGGACGCTGATGGTCGCAACCAGCAAAATCTGACCAACAGCCTTGCCAAAGACCGCCAGCCCGATTGGTCACCCGATGGTAGACGCATTGCCTTTGTTTCCGACCGTGATGGCAGCAATGATATTCATGTGATGGATGCCGACGGGAGCAACCAGACTCGCCTTACCACAGATCCTTCCGATAACACCTATCCATCCTGGTCGCCGGATGGGGAACGCATTCTCTTCCAATCGGATCGTGACGGCAATGAAGAGATTTATGTGATGAATGCGGATGGCTCTGCCCAGACCCGCCTATCACAGCACCCGGCCAACGACCGCGACCCTAGTTGGTCATCGGATGGGACGCGCATTCTTTTCCGTTCGGATCGTGATGGCAGCAACAACATTCTGGTGATGAACACCGATGGTTCGGGGCAACAGCGTTTGACCAATGACCAGTTTGATAATCGTGCCCCGGTCTGGTCGCCCTGGTCACCCCGCACGCCACTCATCGCGTTCCAATCCGACCGTGATGGCAACACCGATGTGTACTTGATGAATACTGATGGCAGCAACCTGGTCCGTCTTACCAATAACCTGGCGATTGATGGTTCACCGGACTGGTCACCGAATGCCGAAAAGATTGTGTTTGAAACAGGGCGTGACGGCAATAGCGAAATCTATGTGATGAACGCCGACGGCTCTGCACCGACCAACCTGAGCCAGAACCCATCTGATGATTATGATCCATCCTGGTCGCCTTGATGCTTGAACACCAGACAACCAGCTCGTGTTGAAGATTGAGGGATGGTCCAGTAACACTGGACCATCCCTTATGTATACCAAATGGCGTTCATCGCTACGCGATAGACTGATTCCGTATCAGACGTAGGTGCGGCTTGCAGCCGCACAGCGGTCGGGACGACCGCACGCAGGTCGGACGCGGGTCACGCGCTTCATCGGTCGGAACGACCGCACGCACGCAGAGACGGAGGTACGGCGTACAAGCACGCACCTCCGATCGCACACGAAAATGCAATGCAGGGCGCAGAGCCGTAGCGGTGGGGAGTGTCGTGCGGCTACAAGCACGCACCTCCGTCTGATACAGAGCGGCTGCTTGCAGCCGCTTTGCGCTCCAACGCTCCAACGCTCCAACCCAGACTCAGCCGGGTGAATTGACAACGATCACGGGACAGTGGGCATGTTGTAAGATGTATTCGACGCGATGGCCCAGGTACAACCTTTCGGTGCCAGCCCTCACATTCGTGCCAAGAATGATCAGGTCTATTTCGGCTTCATGGGCTACTTCAAGAATGGCCGTTTCGGGGTCTGTTGCCGGTCGCACCGTGGTATCAACCTGCACGCCCATGGCTGCGCCCAGCGCTGCCAGGTCACCCACCATCTGATGAGCTATAACGTACTGGCGCTGGGTTTGATGATCCATATCCAGGCGCATAGCCACGGCTGTCGGGGACCATGCCAGAGACAATCAGGACACACCACTGGTCATTGGCGGCCAGCGTATACGCGAGCTGGGCTGCTCGCCGTGATGCGGGTGAGCCGTTGGTCGGCACGAGGATGCGCCGGGGTTGCCAGTTTGCGGCTACGGCCTGTCCCTGCACCACGATGGTGGGGCAGGGTGCCCAGCGGACAAGATAGTCGATTAAAGGTGAGAAGAGAGCCTCACTGGCCTGTGTCCGTTCTGAGGCGCCCATCACCAGCAGATCATACGATTTGACGGCTTCATCAAGAATCAGCTGCTGTGGGTCACCACCCACGATCACTTTTTTGTTGACCGTCTGCCGTGCGAAGAGCGGTGCAACCTGCCCTAAAAAGCGCTGTGCGGCGACCCTATCGGGCGGGCAGACCACACTGAGCAGCGTAATGTCGAGCTGGCGTGAACCGGCCAGTTGTTCGAGCAAATGGGCCTCGATGCTCTGGGAATCGCTGGCAGATGGCTCATTGCGCAACCGCATCGGTACCAGGATGCGCTGGGCACGAGCAAAGTGGTTATCACGAAGGTGATCTTCGCGCTGCAGACGGGCCTGTTCTTCGGCATCCGGGGCCAGCTGGTTCAATGACCAGCGCAGGCTCACTGGTGCGAGCACCGAGGTGATAATTGCCATGACGATCAGAATGGAAAAGAGCGGTGGTGTAAGCAAGCCCAGTGCCAGCCCAACATTGGCCATCACAATGAGTGTTGCACCGCGAGCGTTCAACGCCAGACCAGTACTGAGCGCCATATGATGGGGTAACCCGGCCAACCAGCGAGCACTCAGATAGACACCGCCAGTCTTGGCGATACAGGCTGTACCAATGATGAGCAGCGTAAGCATCAGCAAATGTGGTTCAAACAAGGGCCAGATATTCACTTTGAGGCCAGCCAGCGCAAAAAAGATTGGTGCAAAGATACTCAGGGTCAGGCTGTGTAACTGGCGCAACACGCGCGTTGAGAAGGACGGCAATTGCCCCAGCACAATGCCCAGCACAAAGGCACCTAACACCGCCTCCAGGTGTAACGCCTGAGCAAGGGTGGCCCAGAGCAACGCAAGTACCACAATTGCCGAGAGCATGGCATCGGTATGGCGGGTGTGGGCCTGTACCAGGGCCAGAACGCGCTTGACGACCATGCGGCCTATGGTAAAACTGAAGGTTAGGAAAAAGACGACAATACCCAGCGACTCGGCCACGGTGGTCACCGACAGGGCGGCGCCGGTCGCCAGGCTCGCCACTATCGAAAGCATGATCCAGGTGACCGTGTCATCGAGCATCGAAACGGCGAGTATGAACTGGCCCAGGTTGCGTCGCATCAAATTCAGGTCGAGTAAGACTTTGGCGACGACCGCAATCGCCGAGATGCTCATGGCAGTTGCGAGAAAGAGCGCAAACACAATGCGTTGTTGCGGATCAACCAGCAGTTCATCGGGAATCACCAGTAACCCGATAGCCAGACCAGCACTGAAAGGCAGCAGCACATCACCAACACCGGTGGCAAGTGTGGCACGGAGCTGCTGACGGATAAGGGTCAGGTCGATTTCCATGCCAATGATCAGCAGCAGAAAGAGAGCTCCAATGAGCGCAACAACATCGAGCAGGGCAACCTGGACGGCTGTCTGTGGTACCAGCCAGGTAGCCAGGCCGGGCAGCATGCCACTGAGCAGCGACGGGCCAAGCAGCACGCCAGCGAGAATTTCACCAACGACGCCAGGTTGACCCAGCCACTGCGCCATACCGCCCAGTACACGGGCGGTAACAAGAAGCAACGTCATCTGGAGCAGCAATACTAGGATGTCGTGATCCGTCACCAGCATATCAGGGCACCCCAGACTGTACTGTCGCGTTATGCATGCAGTGATCCTGTGGTCGTATGTGTGCGCCAGGCCCGTACTGTCAGCACAATCAGGGTTACTGCGGTTAATGGTAGCACAAAAATCAGCATCACCGTGTTAAAGAGGGATAACGCCGCATGACCGGTGGAATTGAGCATAAGATAGAGCGTATACGCAATATAATATCCCACAAAGAGCAAGCCCTCCCAACGGGCTATGACATAGCCGGTAAAGAAGATGGGCAGACATGCGATCGCTACGCCCAGCATCACCGGCAGATCAAAGGCCAGAGCGGCGGGGGCTACGGGGACGGCGGAACCCGATACCACAGCAGTCACGCCGATGATCGAGAGAATATTGAAGATATTGCTGCCTACCACATTGCCAACCGCAATATCACGCTCGCCACGGATGCTCGCCAACACCGATGTTGCCAGTTCTGGGAGCGAGGTCCCAGCAGCAACAATCGTCAAACCAATAATCAGCTCGCTCACTCCAAGGGCCTCGGCAAAAGCCACCGCACCATCAACCAGCCAGCCTGAGCCAATGACCAGCATTGCCAGACCAATCAGCACCAAGGCTATCTGGAGCGGCCAGAAAACACGCGTTTCGCTTGTTTTTTCCTCGGCCGTTGTCTCGCGCCGACTCTGGATCAGCGAGTAGGTGGTATAGCCGATAGCGCCGCCCACCAATAAGAGCCCATCGAGCCGGTCAATACGACCATCAAGGGCCATCAAGAAGAACAGCAAAGAGACGCCGATCATCACCGGTACATCAGTCCGAATGAGCTGACGCGAGACAATCAGCGGCGCAATACTGGCGGATAGGCCAAGAATAAACAGCACATTAAAGATATTGCTGCCCACTACATTCCCCACGGCCAGGTCACCCTGACCGCTCAGTGCCGACTGCACACTGACGGCCATTTCCGGCGCACTGGTGCCATAGGCTACAATGGTGAGGCCAATCACGAGCGGCGAGATGCGCATTGCAACCGCCAGCTGTGAAGCCCCCCGCACCAGCAGTTCGGCACCGCCAACGAGCAACACCAGACCAAGAACAAAAAGCACTATCGTTAGAACGTCCATAGAACCGGCAGATGACCTTTCATACCACCACAAAGCAGTCCAGGAACTGGACCTGCTGTTTTCTTTCCACCTTATCGAGCATAATACGAATTGCATATGGAAAGTATACGGATTACCCCCGGTCGTATCCGGATCCTATCGGCAAGGGCAGCAAAAGACCGGGGAAAACTGCTATAATCAACCCTATGATACAACATCGACAGGCGCAACAACCGATACTTCCCCATACCGCATCACATGCCGACCGTTCCGGACGGCTGCACGTGCTGTTGTTGCGTTATGGGCTGGCAGTACTTGTTGTCATGCTCACCAACAGTGTCGCCGTACTGCTTCAGTTCACGATTGACAGTCACATCGCGACCCTTCAGATGATGTTCCTGTTCAGTGTCCTCATGGTTGCGGTCCTCCTGGGCACAGGGCCGGCTGCGTTAGCGGCGCTGCTCAGTTTTCTTTCGGCGAGCTATTTTGTGGTAGAACCACGTTTTACCTTCTCGGTGGCCGACCCGGAACAGGTCATCCGGCTCATGGTCTTTTTGAGTGTCGCCCTGCTGGCCGGTGAACTGACCGCCCGAACCCAACGTCAGGCCGCACGCGCCGAACGTCTGGCACTTGAAGTAGCGCAGGCACGCACGCTGGTTGAGTCAGACCGGCTGAAGTCTGCTATTCTTTCATCGGTTTCGCATGACCTGCGCACGCCCTGACAACGATCCAGGGTGCCGTTGATGAACTTACCGCCACGGATGTCAACTGGTCGCCGCAACATCGCCAGCAATTGCTCGGAACGATCAAAGAGCAGACGATACGATTGCACTATCTGGTGAACAACCTGCTCGATCTGTCGCGTATTCGGGCCGGTGCGGTACAGGCTCGTACCGACTGGTATGCGCTCGATGAGGTCATTTTGCATACGCTGGATCATCATCAGACCTTGCTGGCACGCCACCCGCTCACGGTAGAACTGCCGCCCGATTTGCCGCTGATTCCGCTTGATTTTGTCTTGACCGAACAGGTGCTGGTCAACTTGCTAGACAATGCCGTTACGTACACTCCAAACGGCACACATATTCTTATTCGTGCAATGATTACCTCAGAAAAGGTAATGGTCTGTGTTGCTGATCAGGGAACAGGTATCCCTATAGCCGAACGTCAACGCATCTTTGAGTCATTTACGCGGTTGGCAACCGTAACGGACACGCCCGGCAGCGGAATTGGTCTGGCTATCTGTAAGGGCTTTATCGAGGCACAGGGTGGAACGATCTGGGTGGAAGAGACACCTGGTGGGGGCGCCAGCTTTTGCTTTTGCCTGCCCAGAGGGGAGATGTCTGCACAACAGGATGGAACCAGTCACCTTGAACGTGCTCGTCATTGATGATGAGCTTGCTATTCGCCGACTGTTGCAAACCAGTCTGGAGGCACGTGGCTATCGTGTGCAAACCGTTGCTAACGGTGAGGCTGGTTTGGTGGCTCTGGCCGATCACCCGCCCGATCTGGTGATTCTCGATCTGGGTTTGCCCGACCTTGATGGCCTCGCCGTGCTTGCCCGACTGCGCGAGTGGTCACAGGTGCCGGTGGTCGTGCTGTCGGTGCGGAGTGAAGAGCAGCAGAAGATCGATGCACTGGACCTGGGCGCTGATGACTACCTCACCAAGCCTTTTAGCACTGGTGAGCTGCTGGCACGGCTACGCGTGGCCCAGCGTCATGCCACCCGGCGTGAGTCACCAGCTTCCGTGATTCGCACCGGTGATCTGTTGATTGACCTGACCCGCCGCACGGTCAGCCGAAGCGGTCAGGCTGTGCGCCTGACCCCCACCGAATACACATTGTTGCGTGTGCTGGCGAGCAATATGGGGCGCGTGTTAACCCATAGCACCTTGCTGCGCGAAGTGTGGGGTCCCGGCTCACAACAGGATACACAATTGTTGCGCGGTTTTATTGCCCAGCTACGCCAAAAAATAGAGCCGACCCCGGCCCACCCGCACTATATTCTGACCGAGCCAGGAGTGGGCTACCGCTTTATCGAGCACCCGTCTACGCTGCCCGCCAACGAACCGTGGAAGCCTTGAAACGCAACGTGTTGAAACGCAAAGCGGCTGCAACCCCAGGGCACGCTCAAACAGGAACAGCAGATAATACAGTTGCACAAAGCGCCCGGTGCTGCTATGATAGCGAGACGTCACCGTATGGAGTGTGTTCTGATGGACGACATGGCGCACTCCCGATAAGCAGGAGTACAGGATGAGCCGCATTGCCCAGACGTTTGCGCGTTTGCAGCAGCAGCAACGCACCGCCTTAATGCCCTATCTCATGATTGGTTTCCCCCGCCGTGAAAGCACCCTCGCGCTCGTACCAGCCCTGGAAAAGGCCGGGGCAGACCTGTTTGAGTTAGGCATTCCCTTCTCCGACCCGCTGGCCGATGGCGCCACCATTCAGCGTGCAGGCCAGCAAGCCCTGACCAACGGGGTCAACCTGTCCTTCTGTCTGGAGACCGTGGCAGCGCTCCGGCAGCACGGCGTACAGGCACCGTTACTGGGTATGGGCTATTATAACCCGCTGGTACGCTATGGCGTTGAACAGGTCTGTGCCGACCTGGCCGCAGCCGGAGGTGATGGCTGGATTGTCCCCGACGTGCCGCCCGAAGAAGCGCATGAATTGCATCACGCCTGTCAACGCTATGGGCTGGATATGATTATGTTTGTAGCGCCAACCACGCCGAACGAACGGATCGCCGAGATTGCCCAGCTTGCCAGTGGGTTTCTCTACTGTGTGGCCCTCACCGGTGTGACCGGCCAGCGTGATACACTCTGGCCCGGCCTGGGCGATTTTTTGCAGCGGGTACGGCAGCACACCGATCTGCCGCTTGTAGTGGGGTTTGGCATCAGCCGTGCCGAGCATGTGGCTGAGGTTGGCACAATGGCCGACGGTGCTATTGTTGGCAGTGCACTGATCCACCAACTCGAACAGCTACCTCCTGAAGCTGAAGTTGCCGGTAGCGTCGCCTTTGTCCGTGGTTTGCAGTAAGATCGGAGGTATGACTTGCAGCCGCACGCATGGCCCACGAGCACGTCACGCTCTCTGCATGCCGTAGGTGCGGCTTGTAGCCGCACGACGGTCGTCCCGACCGCACGCACGCATCAGATGGAGGTATG
>JAAURD010000094.1 GCA_012034075.1 Chloroflexaceae bacterium
GGCCGAGACACTCTATCAAGACCAATCCGTAGAAAGCTCGCCCTCATCGTCTAAGCCAGCAAAACGGCCCATCCCTGGCCCGAACGCCGACCACGCAACCCATGGTTACTCGGTCTAGCGGTAGGCATTGTGGTGATTGGCATGATGCTCTCGCTGGTGGGCGCCAATATGTTTTTTGCGCGTTCCACCGCTGATACCTTGCTGGCACAGGGACAGGAGAATCTCCGCCGGGGGGATTATGCGCCCGCTTTGCAAGCATTCAATCAGGCGCTGGATGTGCAGCCAGACAACACTGCGGCGCTGACAGGCAAAGGACAGGCCCTGCTGGGTCTAGGCGACTATACCGAGGCGGCTAAGCAGTTTGAACAGGCCATTCAGCAAGATCCCACAAATGAGTTGTATGTGTTGCTCGGCAATACGTATTTCTATCACAGCGAGGAAAGCCGAGTCCCCAGGCGTAAACAGTTACTTGAACAGGCAGAAACAGCCTATCTTCAAGCCCTGAAACTCAAATCAAAATCGCCGCAAGCATTAACCGCTATGGCCTGGAACCTGCGCATGCAAGATAACTTTGATGAATCAGTGCATTACTTCAAGGAATCACTTGCGATCGATGATAAACAGGCTGATGCCCATAATGGGTTGGGGTGGAACTATCTGGACCTTGGCCATGATCGGCAGGCACGCGACCATTTTGAAGCGGCGGTGCAGCTTGATCCCGATTTTGCCAATGCCTTTTATGGCCTGGGTAAGGCCAGGGCCGCGATGGATGACATTGATGGGGCTATCGAGGCGTATGAAAAAGCACTGGAATTGGAGCCAGACATGCGCGATGCACAAGATGCGCTCGAACGTCTGCCATAGTTGCGCTGGCGCTTTCATTGCCTGATGAACCGGCAACTTGCACCTGTCAGAGGTTTATGGTAGGATTGAGTACAATCGGGTTGCAAACACTACGGCTCGGGGTTGAGCACTGAAACAAACAGCGAGGTTTCAGCGGCGCGGAAAAGAAAGGAGCGTTATCTTGAAACAGAAAGGAGACGATGCCAGGGCGGTAATGCGGTTGATTGGTACTTTCCTGGCATATGGAACGTTATGACTACAATAGAACGTCCTGAGGCTTTTGATCTCGTTGGTACAAAAACAACCCTTATTGGTCCAGAATTGAAGCCGGGTGACGCGGCACCTGATTTCCAGCTGTTAAACAACAAACTGGCAACCGTCACGCTCAGTGATCTGGCTGATCGCCCCATGCTGATCAGTGTTGTACCATCGCTCGATACGCCTGTGTGTTCAATCCAGACCAATCGTTTTAATGAAGAGGTAGCAGCATTTGCCGATAAAGTTCACTTTATCACGGTGAGTGCGGATCTGCCATTTGCCCAGGCTCGTTGGTGCAAATCGAACGAGGCCAGCAATGTCAAAGTCCTTTCTGATCACCGTGATATGAGCTTTGGTGATGCGTATGGTACGCATGTGAAAGAAGCACGTATTGAAAGTCGTGCTGTGTTTGTGGTGGATAAAGATGGCGTCATGCGCCATGTTGAATATGTGGGGAAAGCCGCCGATCAACCTGACTATGATGCTGTCCTCAAAACGCTGCATGAGGTTGCAGGGTAGCGTTGTCTGGCGCTGCTGCTCCGCAACGCAGGCCCTCACCCCCGGCCCTTCGCCCAAGGAGGGCAAGGGGTGTTTTCTGGCATCGTCTACACTCTCCCCTTGTGGGAGAAGGGTCAGGGATGAGGGGTTGCGGGCGCAGCACGCTACGCCCCTACAAAGCAGGCTGGGCGTCGTACCTCCGTCTGATACGTACGTTCTTGGCGTGCGTCCGGACAGCGTGCGGTCGTGCCGACCGCTGTAGTCGTACCTACGTGTTATATCGATTAACCGAATTTGGTATCATCGGGTGCAGGTTGGCACTGCGGGCAGAGGTGCGTGCTGCGTTGAACCACCTGAAGACGCACAATCGGTGTCTTACAGCGGGGACAGGGTGTGTTAGTGCGCTGATAGACAGAAAAATGGTATTGATGCTGCCCACGCTGACCATAGCCATCGCGGTAATCACGTAGGGTGCTGCCACCATGATCCAGTGCGGTGCGCAACACCCGCCGAATGGCACGGTGCAGCCGGGCAATTTCGGCATCGCTGAGGCTTGCCGCGGTACGGAGCGGATGCAGCCGCGACTCCCAGAGCGACTCATCAACGTAGATATTGCCCAACCCCGCAATACACGCCTGGTCTAGCAGCAGGGGCTTGAGTCTGGTGCTGCGCTGTTGCACAATCTGCTTCAGCACGGCATGCGTAAACTGTTTGCTCAAGGGTTCGGGGCCATAGCGCTGTGAGAGCCGCGTCAGGCCATCGGCATCCAGCAAATTGACACGACCAAATTTACGCGTATCGTGAAAAAAGAGGCGTCGCCCATCATCCAGTGCCAGTACCAGATGGGTGTGTTCATCGGCCCGCACCTCCGGTGGGTGGACAAAGAGCCGCCCGGACATACGCAGATGGATGGTCATCGTCCAGCCAGCATCGAGCGTAAAGAGCACCCACTTGGCTCGTCGTCCCACGTCGATAATCTGCCGACCAGGGAGCGTTGCCCGAAATAGCTCAATCGTCGGGGTTTCCACCATCCGTTCCCAATCGAGTTTTTCAATCGCAACAATCGAACGCTGGTTGATCTGGGCGGCCATGTCGCGGGCGGTAATCTCAACTTCGGGGAGTTCGGGCATAGTCCATAGTCGATCTCATTTAATGCTGCCAGGTGGCCTGGCCATCGGCCCAATGTTCCTGTTTCCAGATGGGGACGACCTCTTTGATACGATCCATCAGGTACGCCGCCGCCGCGAAGGCTGCTTGCCGATGAACTGCCGCTACAACAACGAGCACAGCAGTCTCACCAATGGTCAGCCGGCCAGTGCGGTGGTACATGGCGATCTTGCCAACCGACCAACGAGCATGGGCCTCAGCCGCAAGTTGCGCCATCATAGACTCGGCCATCGTGGTGTAGGCTTCATAGGTCAGGCCGATGGTGGGGCGTTCTTCGGCATGGTCGCGCACAACCCCTGCAAATGTCACGATAGCGCCATCATGGGGCGTTTGCACCAGCCGAACCAGTGCCGCCTGGTCAAGCGGGTCTGTGGTGACGCAAAAAAAGGGCGGCTCGTCGCCAGCGTTGCCCCCACTGACGGGAGGTAAAAACGCCACTTCGTCGTGATCGGCGAGCACGGTTGTCGGATGACAAAGCTCATGGTTCACCGCATACATCAGGCTAGCAGTGGAGGGCTGCAAAGCCGGATATGCGGCAACCAGCGCGGCCCAGAGCTGAGCAACGGTGTTTCCCACCGGCAGCGTCCACGATAGCTCTGACTGGCCGACCATATCACGATGGGACGCAAAGAGACGAATGGTGACGGTGATGATATCGGTCATATTGCCTCTTTTGTGCTTTCTCCTTCACTGGTACGATGTTCTTGCATGGCGGTCTGTAAGGCATAGCGGGCTTTACGCCGTTCAGCTTGATGCCAGCAGAAGCGTCGATAGCCGTAAGACATGCTGCGTTGGAAGCGCAAGACCAGATAACCGGGAAAACGAATAACCGGGTGGGGATAGGCTGCCCACCGACGGATGAAGAGTTTGAAATGCACACTGGTCCAGCGAATACGCCGATTACGCCGACCAACCAGGGCCACGCCGGCAATAATCATAATGGTACCATTGATCACCGGTACCGGTACCAGCGGAATACCCAACAAAATTAACGTCCAGCCCAGAATCGGCCTCATGATGTTCCAGGCTCGCCACGCCACCTGTTTCATCATCTGGCCCAGGTATCTTACCATAAGCCTTTGTCTCCCTTTTCGAGTAGAACTGACTATGTTATGCTATGAGCAGGCAAGAGCAGTACGAACAATTGTTTCAGGTACATCATCGTGTACCATGACACAACCCGGTGCGGTGGGGAGAACCCAACGAATACGGTTGTGCTGGCGCTTTTTATCGTGCCAGATGAGCTCCAGCAGCTGGTTATGTTCAACATCGGTCGGCAGTGCCGTTGGTAAACCATATGCTGTCAAGAGCTGTTGCTGGCGCTGCACAAAACGACGGGTCAAGTAAACCCATCAGGCTGGCGATACGCGCTTCGGCATGCATTCCAATGGCAACTGCCTCACCATGCAGCAAGCGTTCGTAGCCGGTTGCCGTTTCGAGCGCGTGCCCCAAAGTATGACCATAATTTAAGAACAGGCGTTGACCCTGTTCACGCTCATCGTCGCTGACAATCGCTACTTTGACGGCAGCAGCCTGGCGAATAGTTGCACTGATGAAGGGCAACCTTTCGACCAATGATGATTCTGGATTGATTGGTGCCGACAGTTGATCAGCGTACTGCTCAAGTTGCTCAAGCAGCAGGACATCGCGAATCACCGCGTGTTTGATCACCTCGGCCCAGCCAGCCTGGCGCTCACGATGGGGCAGGCTGGCCAGCGTGGTGGTATTGGCCAATACCAGGCGCGGTTGATGAAAGGCGCCGATCAAGTTTTTGCCCAGCGGGTGGTTGATACCGGTTTTGCCGCCAATGGCCGCATCGACCATCGCCAACAGAGTCGTTGGCAATTGCACCACTGCCACCCCACGCAAAATGGTTGCCGCCGCAAAACCAGCCAGATCACCCACCACGCCGCCACCCAGGGCCAACACCAGATCAGCACGCTCGATCTGGCCCTCAATCATCCAGGTATAAAGCCGCCAGAGCTGCTCCTGCGCTTTGCTCGATTCGCCCGCCGGGACAGCATAGGTGTGAACCTGGTAACCTGCATCAACCAGGCATTGCGCCACACTTGGTCCATAGTGCGCAACAACATTGCTATCACTGACCAGCCAGATGCTGCCTTTCAGTTCGAGCGCCTTGAGGCGGTCTGGCAGGCCATCAAACAAGTCCGCTCCAATCACCACTGGGTAGCTGGCAGTTCTGGTGGTAACAATCAGTTCTTCATTCACTCGCAATCAACTCCCAGGCTCGTGGCTTACGCGTACCGACATGATACTGCTCGTGATGATTGAGCATACTGGGAGTACAACAGCCACGATCCGTGCCACAGCATCGTTCATACTTTCTCTTCTATTGTACCATTAACCTGGTGCAGCGACGAGTCATCGCCTGTTCGTTTGCTGGGCAAAAACGGTTCCAACCTCGCTGATCAGGCCGGATTTTACCTATTAAGAAAACTCGTTACTCGTTTATTTCTGGTAAAAACACATCTTTTTACTGATACTAATCAGGCAAAATCTGTTTGGCCAGGTCACTGAGAATAGTCCCTATTGACAATTCTTTTTACTTCCTATATAATAAACCTAACCTTAAGACAATTGCATGTCATGCTCTTGTTTTATCTCAGGGTGGTGATGGTACGATCCCAGGTTCAATCGCAGAGGTTTATAACTTCGGCAGAGGAAATGGCGTGATGGATGTCGGATCGGTCACAACATAATTGCGATGTGACTGGTTGGCAATGCTTGATTCAATTTCGAGATCTGTAAGGAGGTTCTCAATGTACGATGATGACGATTTGGTACCACCAAAATGGCGTTCACTCTTCAACAATCAGGATTGGCTGATTCATGAGATTGTCGTGAAATCGTGGTATGGGTTTATGATCATTGCGCTGGTTGCCCATATTCTGGTATTTATTACTGCTCCCTGGTTCCCGGGCCTGCCTGGCATTATTCAGGGATCATAGAGAAAGAAGAGGTTTAATCTATGCAGTCTCGTAGCACGGTTCGCACCAATGTGATCATCTTCACCATTTTAGGACTGGTCGTTGCTCTGCTTATTCACTTCCTGGTGTTGAGTTCACCACGATACAACTGGCTTGACAATGATAGCAGTTGGTTCAGCACACCATCGGCCTTTATTGATAACACGACTATGCTTGTTCTGTATTTGCGTGCGCTCATCATCTAAAGCAACAACCACTGCTGGACGGTCTTGCTTCAACCGCCAGCTCTATGTGCTGGCGGTTGAATGTTGTTTCTGATGCTCTCCTCTACAGCCAGAGCGCAATCTGAAAACACCTATATTGACCAGGAAATAAAGATCTTGTATAATTTGACACACATGATGCAGGTCATCATATGTCAAATCTGGAAAACGGAGGCTGATACATGGAACGAGAAAGAGGACCAAGCGATAGGCAAATCGCCCTCTATGTCTCATTTGGTGTGGGCGCCACAATTGCCGTCATTACAATTGGCACCTTCTGGTGGATTTTTAGCCTGGTGTTATTGCCTGATCTTCAGGCAGCGGCAGAAGCTGCAGCCAAACCATACAGCCCGTCAGAAGGTATTTTGAACATCACCCTGGCTGAAGCAAATGTGCCTGAAGAGGGCGATTCCCGTAGCCCCTGGCTTGGTCTTGATGCCTGGATCACCGGAGTACAGGCGGGTCAGACCTATGCTGACCAGTTTCCCGAAACACAGCCAACAGTACGCATTTTGACCGAACTCAATACGTCGCAAATCTGGCAGTATATGATCCAGATTTCAGCTGGTCTGGGGGTAAGCTGTCAGTATTGTCACGATATCAACAACTTTCCTGCCTACACCTATCCCCAAAAGGCATCAGCCTTGAGTATGCTGATTATGATGGGCAGTTTAAATGGTCAATTTGTGAATGACACCAACTTACCCAACTGGCAAGGCAACTATGTGCGTTGCGATACCTGTCACAATGGTCTGCCGAAGGGTATGCCCACCGTCAGTGAGCAATTTGAACAGAGTACTCCACCTATTGAGGTGGTGCTTGAGCCGCTTGATGAAAATGGGGAACCCGTTCGAGAGCCTGAGATCCGTGTCAGTTTGCAGGAAGCGACGATCTACTATCTGTACAACTATCTGATCTGGTTGCCATTCGATCCTGTAGATCCCATGAGTGGGCGCGGTTCATTGTCGATGACCCATGAAAATGGACGTACTCAAGAGCAGGTGACGATTAGCCAGAATACCATGAACCTGATGAGTTGGTCATTGGGGCAGGGGTGCAATTTCTGTCACAATTCACGGAACTTTTATGCCTACGAAGACCATCGTTCTGTCGAAGAGGGCTTTGGTTCAAACAATCCTGGCTCTCAACTGGTGCAACTCAACGGGTACAATCGTCTGAAAGCACAACGTATGCTCTTGATGACGACCTGGTTTGGCGAAACCTGGAATACATCGGGTGCGTTGCCACTGGCAGAGGCGCCTGAAGAACCGTTTGTGAACCGCCAGTATATTCAGGAAATCAGTGGTTCACACTATGCGCTACCTGGCTGCTACACCTGCCATCAGGGGGCAAATATTCCCAGAACGGCAGTCAATCAAGCTGACCTGGTCGATGAGACTATCCTTGGGACGCGAGTATCACCGCTTGGTGATGTCGAGGTCTCTGGTCCTATTTTGCCAGCGGTGTTGCGTGGGGAGCAATAACCTGGCCGATGATAATGAGGTAACCGTGACGAATTTACCTGACGGTACGACAATTGGACGGTCTGCGACTTCCCCGGCGCAGACGTCCAGCCCAAGAACATTCGGACGATTCTGCTGCATACGCTGGCAGTGATGAAACCGATTACCTGGTTTGCCCCAGGATGGGCGTTTCTGTGCGGGGCAGTCGCCAGTGGTGCGCTCAGCTGGTCGTTGGAAACCATGGGTCGCCTCTTCCTGGGTCTCCTGATGGCTGGTCCAATCCTGTGTGGTCTGTCACAGATTATCAACGACTATTGTGATCGCGAAGTTGATGCGATCAATGAACCACAGCGGCTCATTCCTGCTGGTGTTGTTTCGCTCCAACATGTTCAAATTACGGCTGTGTTCCTGACCTTGCTTGGTTGCGGTTTATCGCTGCTGCTTGGTACCGAAGTTGCGTTCTATGTTGGTATTGGTCTGCTCTTTGCCGTAGCCTACAGCATGAAGCCGATTCGGGCAAAACGCAATGGCTGGATTGGCAACGCACTGGTCTCTTTCTCATATGAAGGATTGGCCTGGCTTGCAGGTCATGTCACTTTTGCCGTACTCTCCTGGCCCAGTGCGTTACTGGCACTCTTCTACTCGCTGGGGGCGCATGGTATAATGACCGTCAATGATTTTAAAAGTATTGATGGTGATCGACATATGGGTATTCGCAGTATCCCGGTGATCTATGGGAAACAGCGTGCCGCGATCCTGGTGGTCATCAAAATGACGCTTGCCCAGTTGATGGTCATTGGGTTGCTCTTCTTTCTCGGTAAAACGATTGCGGCAGGTGTTGTGCTGCTGCTGCTCCTCTGCCAGATATGGCCCTACAACCAATTTCTGCGCGATCCCGAACATAATGCGGTCTTTTTCAATGGCACGGCCATTGCGCTCTTTGTCTGGGGTATGCTCGCTTCGGCAATTGGTCTGGCGTGGTAACCTGTTCTACTGAGATTGGAATGAGAGGAACGATATGGCACAGCGTGTTTTAATTGTTGGCGCATCCGTTGGTGGCGCTACCGCAGCAGCAACCCTCCGTGAGTCGGGTATTGAGACGGTGATGCTGGAACGGGAACTGGTAAAACCCAAACCCTGTGGCGGTGCAGTACCACCGGCTGCTTTTGATGAGTTTGATCTCCCTCATACCTTGATTGACCGCAAGGTACGCACCTGCGCGGTAACATCCCCCACCAACCAACAGACGGTCTTTCCGGTGCAGGGCACGATGCCCAGTGACAATGACTATGTGGCCATGGTTCGGCGTGAAGTCTTTGATGGCTTTTTGCGTGAACGGGCACAAAACCATGGAGCAACCCTGATCCATGGAACATTGACGGGTCTGCGCGTAACAGCGAGCGGCGTGACCGCAACCTACCACACCCCGCAAGGAAACGAGCAGACGTTGCTGGCCGATGTCATCATTGGTGCTGATGGGGCCTATTCGCCCACGGCAAAATTGCTCGGTCTGCCACCAACGATTCGCGCTGTGGCGTTACAAGAGCGCATTGCCCTCAGCCCGGCCTGGATGGATCATTGGCATGATTTGGCAGCGCTCTATCTGGGGCGTGACGCCAGCCCAGACCTCTATGCCTGGGTCTTTCCCAAGTGCGATCATGTAGCAGTGGGTGTGGGTACCGGTCCGCAACATACTCGCTCAATCCGCGATTTGCTGCAGCGCTTCAAAGCGCGGCTGGGCGATATGCTTGATGGCGGCACCGTGCTGTTGCGTGAAGCCCATGCGCTACCGATGTATCCACGCAAGCATCTGGCCTATGATCGCGTGATGTTTGTTGGCGATGCGGCTGGTCTCGTGGTGCATACATCCGGTGAGGGCATTTACTGGGCCATGAAGAGTGGTCAGATGGCCGCCCAGGTGCTCAGCCAATCGCTTGATGCACCGTCTGCGCATCAGCTGCGCCGATACGAACGACTCTGGTGGAAGCAGTATGGCAATATGTACGCCTTTCTGCGCATGCTCCAATCGTGGGGATATCGCAATGAACGACAAATGGAAGTGTTTACCGCGATGTGCCGCAATATCGATGTGCAACAGCTGACATTCGATAGCTATATGCACAAACGCATGGCTACCATGCCATGGGTAGCCCAGTTGCACATGACCCGCGATATTGCGTTAAACCAGCTGCGCTACACCATGCTTGAGCGTGCTGTGCGTCAATCATCCTCGCCATCGGTTCAGCTTGCCTGAACCCACATCAACCCACCTGTGCAGTAGGGGAAGTTACGAGAAGTCATCCGCTACTGCATAGCGCTCTAAATTCTGGAAACGGGTGGTACGCGCCTCAAAACGCAATGGCACTACACCCAGCGGCCCATTGCGATGCTTGGCAATATGGATTTCGGCAATGCCTTTGCGGTCGGTCTCTTTATCATACATCTCTTCGCGATAGATAAACGCCACCAGATCAGCATCTTGCTCAATCGAGTTATGGGCAACAATGCCATTGGCGACAAAATTGTGCAACCCTTCTACCGTCAGGTCATATACCCGTTCAATCCCAGCAGACTCCAGCAAAACAATCTCATCCCAACCAAGGGTCGCTTGCATGGTATTGCCTCTTCTGTCTAAACGTGCAACCGGCTGTTCAGGCATCAATGCATCAAGCCGTTGCCATCCCTGATGCGTCAAAAATGGGTGATTAGCAGTAGCCCGTATCTGCTGCCCGCAGCGTGTCGTAAGGCAGTACACCGGTTGTTCACCGGTCGCAAACGCATGCTCCACCACACGTGGCTCAAACTGGCCGGTGGCTTCATTCAGCGCCAGTACCTGAAACCCCGTCTGCCCGATCAGTTGATCAAGCCGCGCATACGTCGCCGATTGTGGCAGATAGATCAGTGTTTCCCCCGTGAGGCAACCGCTCTCGCGCAGGTCGCTGAGCATAGGCACATGATTCATACGACCCTCTACCGCACGCGACAGCTGGCTAATCGCAATCACTGGCACATGCAGCTCACGTGCCAGCGCTTTTAAGCCCCGGCTAATCTCACTGACCTCCTGCACCCGGTTGTCGGAACGACCCGACCGCATTAGTTGAAGATAATCAATAATTACCAGGTCAATGGTCGTCTGGGCCTGGAGACGCCGTGCGCGGCTGCGTACTTCCATCACGCTGAGACCTGGCGTATCATCAATATAGATCGAAGCAGATGCCAGCATGCCCATCGCTTCTATCACCGTCTCCAGGTCCAGGTCAATCATACCGGTGCGCAAACGTTGGGTATCAATACCGGTATGCATCGAGAGCAGCCGTTGCATCAGCTGTTCGCGGCTCATCTCCAGGCTAAAAATGCCTATCGTCTTGTGAAACTGGAATGCAACATTATAGGCAATTGAAAGCGCAAATGAAGTTTTTCCTGCACTTGGTCGTGCAGCCAGCACAATCATATCAGATTGTTGCAAGCCACCGGTGAGCCGATCAAGATCGTAGTAACCTGTTGGAATGCCCACTGGCTCACCACGGTGCTCATTGATCTGCTGTAACTTGCTAAAGTAATCATGCACAACCGTCTCAATATGCACAAAGTCTTGCGTAGCTCGTCTTTGCGAGACAGCAAACAACTCGGCCTCAGCCCGATCCAGGGTCGTCTCGATCTCTTCACGCTCATCATAGCCCAGTGCCGTAATTTTACCGCCAGCTTCAATCAAGCGCCGCAACAGAGCCGTGCGCTCAACAATGCGTCCGTAGTATTCGATATGCACTGCTGTCGGAACTTCGGCACTTAGTTCACCCAGGTAGGCAATACCACCGACGAGGTCGAGTTGATCACGACGGCGCAAGGCATCTGCAACCGTGGAAATATCAGGGGGAATACGCTCATGATAACAATCGAGCGCTGCCTGGTAGATCCAACTATGCTTCTCTAAATAAAAATATTCCGCTGCCAGCCAGGAGGCCACCACAATAATCGCCTCACGGTCCAGCAATACCGAACCCAGCGTCGCTCGTTCCGCATTGATATCTGCTGGTAAGACGCGTTCCATAGCTATTGTCCTATTACAAGCCCAGACGCTGCTTCGTTGCTACGATGGAATCGTTCTCTATATGGCTCGTACAAAAACAACTTCCCCTGAAGATTGTACCACAGGGGAAGCGACCTATGCTGATTTTGAGAATGAACAGATGTGTTTATGTTGATGGATTGTCAGCACGATCCATATTCGTTATGGCTGCTCTTCCTGCTCCGGATCAGCGGGGAGATCATCGTCTGCCGTATCAGATGCTACCGGTGACACCTCCGGTGACTGATCGGCTTCGGTCACCGGATTATCACTGGTAGTCTCAGGTGCTGCGCCATCCGGTTGTCCTTCGGCTTCAACCATCACATTGATCATGGTCGTCACCTGAAGGCCCAGATGCACTTTGATAGGATAGACCCCGGTGCGTTTAATCGGTTCATCAAGGTCAATCTTGCGACGATCAATTTCGACATCAAATTGTTCATGCAATCGAGTCGCAATGTCAGCACTGGTCACCGAACCATAGAGCCGGTCTAATTCGCCGACGCGTGCCTGAAACCGCAAGGTCGTGCCACCCAGGCGGTTGGCAACCGATTCGGCCTGATGGCGGGCGGCATCTTCACGGCGCTGCTGCGCCTGGATGCGTTCCTGGGCCTGACGTACCTGCCCACGGGTTGCTAGCACGGCCATGCCTTTGGGAATGAGAAAATTGCGACCATACCCACCAGACACATCTTTTACTTCACCTGCTCGTCCCAATTTTTCTACATCTTGAACGAGCAGGACTTTCATCTTCGCCACAGTCAAGCTCCTGCTTTCTTTGCTTACAACATGTTCTGCCAATGGTCCCAAACAGGCGATATTGACTGCTTGCTATCGCCCATGAGCCGGAAAACACAATATCGCTGGCACAGGGAATGCATTGTTCGCAGTTCCACTATTCCAGCGCTCTCTGTAGTATATGCGAAATAGCCCGGTATGGCAACTCGATTTTGTGCGATTCGGCCATGAGCTATTTGACATCTCTTCCAAGATCGAGTACATTGTACCAACTTTCATAAAAAATGATATGGTCGTTTGGAGAGTCCAGTAAGTCCATCAACATATGTTCTTACTGGTGTTTGCCAGGTCTCTACGGTTGAGCCTGGTGCATGTGTGTTCAGGCGATAACACATATGCTCTGTTTCACTCAATGCGGGGTGATTCAATCCTAAATAACACGGAGGTTGACCAATGACTGATCCTTATCGTGGATTCCTCAAGGGGTTTGCATTCCTCGCAACCCTGATCCTGATCCTCTCGGCTTGCGGCGGTGGTACACCGGCCCAGCAAGCTGAACCTACCAGTGCCGACACGACCGAATCTACCGATGCTTCACCAGAAACAGATGATACCGGTTCTTCCGACAGTCCTGCCAGTGGTGAGACAGTGCGCCAGGCTTTTGGTGGTGGTCCCGTGGGCGGGGCCTTCCAGACCTTTGCCAATGCCATGGCCTTGATTATGCAAGATGCTGATCCAAACCTCGACATTGCCGCGGAAGGCACCGGCGGTTCCGGCGAAAATTTGCGGGGCGTCAACTCAGGCGATCTGGATTATGGCATCGTCTATGCCGGTGATGCCTACCTGGGCCAGCGCGGTGAATTGCCCGAAGATACCACCGAATACACCAGTGTTTACCCGGCAGCCGCCTTGTATGGAGGTGTCGTCCAGTTGGTTGTTTCAGTCGATAGCGGCATTGAATCGGTTGAAGACCTGCCCGGCAAGCGCATTGCCTTGGGGAATGCCGGCTCTGGTGCAGCCCTGTCGGCCGAACGCTATTTCACCCATCTTGGTTTAATGGATCAAGTCGAAACCGAGTTTCTAGGCTACTCCCAAGCAGCCCAGGCAATGGGTGATGGGCAACTCGATGGCTTCTGGATTTTGGCGGCCATACCCAACGCTTCAGTCACCGAAGCCTCAACGCTGACGGATATCCGCTTGCTCGATGTGTATACACCGGGTGAAGAAGCCGGCTTTTTCGAGGCCTACCCCTTCTACACCGCTCGTGATATCCCCGGTGGCATGTATCCCGGCAATGACGAAGATATCCCTGCATTCCAGGACGCGGCCTTGCTGGTTGCGAACCAGGATGTTCCTCAAGATCTGGTCTATAATGCGCTCACTACGATCTTCTCAGACGAGGGTCTGGAAGCAATGCGGACGGCACACCCGGCTGCCGAAGAGATGTCGCTGGAAACTGGCGTGACTGGTATTCCGGTGACCCTTCATCCAGGAGCTTACATGTTCTGGAGTGAGCAGGGCGCTGACATTCCCAGCGAGTTGATGCCGGAAGGTGCCGAATCAATGGATCAGAGCGACAGCGATATGGCAGATGACACTGACAGCAGTGACAGTGGTATGTCATCTGGTGCTGATCCCGAACCAGTGGCAACAACCGAAGAGGTGCGCCAGGCATTTGGTGGTGGTCCCGTAGGTGGCGCCTTCCAAACCTTTGCCAATGCCATGGCCTTGATTATGCAAGATTCTGATGCAAACCTTGACATTGCCGCGGAAGGCACCGGCGGTTCGGGCGAAAATCTACGAGGTGTCAATTCAGGTGATCTGGACTATGGCATTGTCTACGCAGGCGATGTCTACCTGGGCCAGCGTGGTGAATTGCCCGAAGATACCACCGAATACACTAGTGTTTACCCGTCGGCCGCCTTGTATGGGGGTGTCGTCCAGTTGGTTGTCTCAGTCGATAGCGGCATTGAGTCGGTTGAAGACCTGCCCGGCAAGCGCATTGCCCTGGGGAATGCCGGCTCTGGTGCAGCCCTGTCGGCTGAACGCTATTTCACCCATCTTGGCTTAATGGATCAGGTCGAAACCGAGTTTCTGGGTTACTCCCAAGCAGCCCAGGCAATGGGTGATGGGCAACTTGATGGCTTCTGGATTTTGGCTGCGATACCCAATGCCTCGGTCACCGAAGCCTCAACGCTGACGGATATTCGCTTGATCGATGTGTATACACCGGGTGAAGAAGCCGGCTTTTTTGACGAATATCCCTTCTACACTGCACGTGATATCCCTGGGGGCATGTATCCTGGCAATGACGAAGATATCCCTGCATTCCAGGACGCGGCCTTGCTGGTTGCGAACCAGGATGTTTCTGAAGATCTGGTCTATAATGCCTTGATTGCTATCTTCTCGGATGAAGGTCTCGAAACGATGCGGACAGCACACCCGGCTGCCGAAGAGATGTCCAAAGAAACAGGTGTGACTGGCATTCCAGTAACACTTCATCCGGGCGCCTATCGTTATTGGGAAGCGGTTGGTGTAGATATTCCAGCTGATATTGCACCATAACGCTGCTCGGCGTTTCAATGGAACATCCATGAGACGTAGCTCGTAACAGACACTCAGGTGTACATGGCGTACTGCACCTGAGAAAGAACATGGGTATCGAGCGAAAGTGCCGTCGGGCTGTTGACGGTTCTTTCGCTTGGTACTGATGCTTATCGAACACGGAGTAGAAAACACTCTCTCAACAAAGCCTACGCATGAGCACAGAAGGAAACAACCTATGGAACACCATCACCATGACGACAAACAACAGACAGAAGCTCATCACCAGTCTGATCAGAATCAGTCAGTTCAGACGCCAGACGAGTCTGAGATTGCTGATCCAGATAAGGTGAAAGAACTCCTTGCCAAAGAGGATCAACAAAAACGCACGTTGTCCGGGTTCTGGCACATTATCGCACTCACGTTGTGTGCTGGGATGAGTGGTTTTTACATTTACACCGCCGGCACGCTCCCAGCACCAATTGAGTGGCAACGTGGTCTCTATGTGCTACTCACTTTTGTTTTAATCTTCACGCTCTATCCCTTTTTTCCCCATTCTGGCCCAAGCTACAAGTGGTTTCGCGGGACCTTTGGCGAAAAAGTGGATGCCGCTACCAGTGCCGGCCCACTCAAATGGCTCCGTCGGATTATCGCACCCCGCCATGGGCCATCGCTCTTCGACCTGGTGCTGATTGCTTTGACGATGCTGGTGGTTGGTTACTATATCATCGAATTTAAACATCTCCAGTTTCGCGCTGGCAACTACAACGATACTGATATGATCATGGGCGCCATCGGGCTGATCGTTTGTCTTGAAGTCTCACGTCGGGTGCTTGGCTGGGCCATGACCCTGATCGGCATTGCCTTTTTACTCTACTTGCACTTTGGCGAAAGCCTGTATGATCTTCCTGTGCTCGATGCCTTTGCTCACCGTGGTCAGGACTGGGATCGCATTGTCACCAAGCTCTTTTTTGATCAAGAGGGCGTTTTTGGTGTGATGGCCAACGTGCTGGTCTCCTATGTTATTCTGTTTATCTTTTTTGGCGCCTTCTTGCAAAAATCCGGTGCCAGCCGCTTCTTCCTGGATCTGCCATTGGCCCTGGCTGGTCGCACGACTGGTGGTCCGGCCAAGGTAGCGGTGATTTCATCGGCGCTCTTTGGTTCGATCTCCGGCAGTGCGATTGCCAACACCGTAAGCACCGGCGCGTTTACTATCCCATTGATGAAACGGGCAGGGTTTAAACCGCATGTGGCTGGTGCAATTGAACCAGCTGCTTCGATAGGTGGTATGTTTATGCCACCAGTGATGGGTGCTGGTGCATTTCTTATGTCGGAACTGACCAGCATTCCCTATGCGCAGATTGTGCTTGTCTCGATCTTTCCAGCTATTCTCTACTTCACCTCGGTCCTCACGATGGTTCACTTTGAAGCCAAAAAGCAGAAGCTCTCTGGGATCGATACCGGCGTCCGTCCAATGGACATCATCAAACGTGATTGGTATCTTTCGCTCCCGCTGATTATCATTGTGAGCATGTTGATCGGCGGCTTTTCACCAGGCTATGCGGCCTTCTGGTCTATTGTCTTTTGTGTGCTGCTGATGTTTACCATGCCCAACAATGCCGCAGACTTTCGGATTTCAGCGCTCTTCTCACTACCGCTTTTTACGTTTGTGCTGCTAGTTATTCTAGGCTACTCGACCGGCAGCGGCTTCTGGTTCTGGCCGTTTGATAAAGATACCATTGAACCCGTTATTCCGGCCCTGTTCTGGTCGTTTATCATCTTTGTCAGCTGCGCGGCAATCAACCTGCGTCACAAAGCCAGCTTGAGCCAACGCTGGGATGCCTTCTGCGGCAGTAGCTGGCGGGTCTTACGCACCAGCTTTGAGGCCATGGTGGAAGGGGCACTGGGAACATTGGTGATTGGCGCTACCGTCGGGGTGATCGGTATCATCGTGGGGACTATCTTTGCCACTGGTGTTGGTTTGCGCTTCTCCGATATCATTGTCAGTCTGAGTAATGGTAATCTCTTGCTGGCAATTGCGCTGGTCGGTCTGGCCTCGCTTGTTCTTGGGATGGGGGTTCCCGTGACCGCATCCTACCTGATTGTCACAGTGCTTGCGGTACCCGCCCTGCAAGAACTGGGCGTTGCCCTGATCGCAGCCCATATGATTGTCTACTGGTTTAGCCAGGATAGCAACATCACCCCGCCGGTGTGTGTGGCGGCCTATGCCGGTGCTGCTATTGCCGGTGCCGACCCCTGGAAGACTGGCTGGACGTCGTTTAAATTTGCCAAACTGCTCTATGTGATGCCCCTGCTCTTTGCCTATAGCCCGGCCATCCTGCTTGTTGGTGAGACTGGCGAGATTTTAACCGATTTGCAGTTCTATGATGTGGTGCTGGCCTACGCCTCCGGCTTTATCGGTACCGTCGCGTTTTCAGCTGCGACCATGGGCTATCTCGTGCGTAAAACGACCTGGTGGGAATGGTTAATCTTTGCGGGTGGTACGTTTCTGTGCTTCTTCCCCAATATTCCATCTGATATTGCTGGTGTACTGATTATCTGCGCAGTCTGGTTCTGGCAAAAATATGATGTCAAACGCCAGGAAATGCGCAGTGAAGCGGAGACACAGGCTACTCAATTGGCTGGTTAGCCGGTATATGCAAATCCTATCATTTCAGCTGGCAGTGATGTAGGCGCGGCTTGCAGCCGCGCTCACTTTACAAGCCGCAGCTACGTCTGCGTGCGGCGCGTCGTTGTGCGGCTGCAAGCCGCAGCTACGTCTGCGTGCGGCGCGGTGCGGTCGTCCCGACCGCTGTGCGGCTGCAAG
>JAAURD010000353.1 GCA_012034075.1 Chloroflexaceae bacterium
CCCAGCGCCCCCCAGAACGGAGTACCCTGACTGTGTGTTGTATGGCTGATATGTGTATAGGAATGCAGAAATAAGGATACCAGGAAGAAGAATTAAGGACGAGGGGCGAGCACCAGACGGAAACCGTCGTCGAGGTCGCCGAAGTCGAAGTGGAACCAGTCACGCGCCCCGCAGGGTACAAATGTGGTATTATAATACCATGAACTACCTTTTAGTGCCCTCTTTTCGTTGCTTTCTCCATCTCGCAGTATCTGTCCACTTTCTTTTGGATAACCGTCATCTGAACTACAGCACCATTCAAATACATTGCCGGCCATATCCAGCGCACCACAGGCGGCCATGCCAGGCCCACACACGCCGACCGGCGCCGCGTGGCCCAGATTGCGCCCCTGCTCATCCTCATAGATGGCATGTTCGGGGGTGGGGTCTTCAGGACCCCAGGGGTAGGTGCGACGGTTGCCCTGGGCGTCCAGCGGATAGGCGGCGGCGGCTTCCCATTCGGCTTCGCTGGGCAGGCGGATTGCCTCGCCCAGCTGAGCTGCGAGCCAGTTGGCATAGGCCATCGCCTCATACCAGCTGATGCCGATGACGGGCTGGTTGGGCTGGTTATAATCGGGATCATTCCAGGCCAACGGTTGAGTACGCCGTTCTTTTTGCTTCCACTGCCAGCCCTGGGGCGGCCACCAGGGTTGTGCGTGGGCTTCATAGCCACCGGCGTCGATAAATGCGGCATACTGGGCGACGGTGATGGGGTAGCGGGCAATCCAGAAGGCGGGCAGATCGAACGCAACCGCAGGTTCTGTATCACCCTGCCAACCCCAGCCACCGACCAGATAGCGCCCGGCGGGGATGGAACACCAGTAGCCGTTGGGTTGGCCGAATACGCTGGTGCGCTGGTGCAGGCTCTGCTGCCATTGCTGGCACGTGATTGGGAAGCGGGGGTCGCCCAGGGGACCCAGCAATGCGCCAGCCCGCAGCCGTTCAGTGACATCCAACGCTGGTGTACGTTCATTGAGCAGCTGCGCTAGCCCATCGCGGAGCGCTGTTTGCAGCTTTTTCACCTTTACCCGCGGCTTCTGCTGCAAATGCTGCCAGTCACGGTCAGCGCCAATTTCCGCCGCCAGAATGAGGTCGCGGTACCAGCGCTCTGGCGTTTTGTGCTTCTCGTCTTCCTCTCGGCTGACCAGTTCCTCTAACAGCGTATTCAGATAGAGCGGATCAGCCAGGCCCATCCCCAGAAAGATCGGCTCGCGCCAGCGGTCATCGGTGCGGTGCTGCAATATCAGCGCTATCGGGTCTTCATGTACCAGCGCAATATAGCGCCCGGCACAGTGCTCTTGCAGCGTCAGATGGGCAAACTCATACTCTTTCACTCGCCCCTCTTCGCGGTCTGGCCGTAGCAGGCCGCTGCGCTGGTCAAAGTGCTGGAGACAGCGCACCGCGGCGGCGGCGGCTTGCTCTGCGGTCAGCCCCCCCGCCCGCAAAAAGTCCTCTAATTCCTCGCGCAGGTTAGCCGCCAGCAAACGCCCGCGCCCATCGCTGGAATTGGCATCACGGTGGGCGGTGTACGAGAGCTTGCTCAGCAGTGGCAGCAGCCGCTCGCTGTTCCACCCCCCAACACCAATCACCGTGGACAGGCTCTGCTGCTGGCGCACGGCATCCCACTGCTCCAGGAGCAGGTCCAGCACCTTTTCGTACAGCTCCGGGCGGTCGCGCGGCAGACGGTTGGTATCGTACACCACCCACGCCATCAAGGTGAGCAGCAGCGGCGTCTGGGCCATATCGCGCAAGCGCGGCGCATCCGGTCGCTTGCCGGTCAAGGCGTCCAGCAGCTCGGCGGTGTAGGCCTCGGCCTGGGCTGGTTCAAGCTGGCCTTTGCCCACCAGTTCGCCATACCAGGCCGGCACAAAGTGGCGCATCTGCCCCTGCGTAAACGGCGCCAGCCGCTCCACCGGCCAGCCACAGCAGCGCTCCAGGTCCTGGCTATACGCCCGCACACGACAGGTCAGCACCATGGTCGTCTGTGGATAGTATGCACCAAAGGCTTTCACCGCCTGCAGGGTGGTCTCACGGCTGGCAACGGTCGCGGTCGCCTGCAACGGCACTTCATCTAGCCCATCAAAGCCCAGCAGCGCCACACCGCGATAGAGCGCCTGGCTGAGCAGATCAGTCATCGGCTGGTCCTTGATGGCCTGCATGGCAGCAAACACCGCCTGCTCGACGATGGTATGACTGTCAGCAGTCGACGTAGCAAGCATACCAGCCAGCGTGCGCAATGGGAGAAAGACGGGTAAACAGGCGCTCTGCTCTCCGCTCGCCAAGGGATCGGTGATGTTCGCTGGCAGGCGTTCCAGTTCGCGCTGGGCCAGCACCCAGCAGAGATAGCGCAGCACGGTCGATTTGCCGGCGCCTGGATCGCCCAGCAGCACGAGATGACGCTGCTGCTGGATCGCTTCGGTCACCAGGCGTGCCCGTTCAATGCGGACAAGCGACCGGGCTGAGGCACGCTCAGCCGGGCCGGTGAGCTGGGCATAGTATGCCTGATCGGGCAAGACCCAATCGGGGTCATAGTCCTTTTTGAGACCAGGGAGGGTTTCACCACGCATCTCGTCATCCGCAAAAATTGCTTGAGTTCATCAAAGCTGCCTTGCTGCACCAGTTCGCGGCTGGTGGTTGCCAGCAGGGTGTAGACCGCGGGCAGCGAGAGGCCATCGCCTTCGCGCTCCAGGCGTGGCGCCACGCCGTGCAACGTCAGGCGATGCATCTGCTGGGCCAGGTTGTGCAAATAGTAGATCAGGCGCAACCGCTCATCATCGTTGGGTGCCCGTTGGAGGATGACGGTGCCCAGGTTCACGCCAATGTTCTGGCCGTAGTTGGTGGTGCTGGTTGCGCTGCCGCTGGTATCCATAGTGTCGGTGCTCCTTCGCTGGCGTTTGTTTGCTGCTGGTATGATACCAGCGTCAAGCGCAAAACGCAAAGCGTTGAAGCGTTGGAGCGAGCGACGTAGGCGCGGCTTGCAGCCGCGCAAAAGCCGAGAGCAGCCGCATTACCGCTGGCACAGGCAGGCGGCAATGCCCTTCATCTGAAACCACCAGATCAACGTAATCACACCAAAAGCAACCTGAGCGCAAAGCGGATGCATCACGGAGGCACGGATAGACGTAGGCGCGGCTTGCAGCCGCGCAAAAGCCAAGAGCAGCCGCATTACCGCTAGATGGATAGAGGGGGGGCATGTGGGGCGTACCCCACCCTGGGCGAGCGCGCGTGCGCCCCAAGGTGG
>JAAURD010000095.1 GCA_012034075.1 Chloroflexaceae bacterium
GTCATCGCGATATTGGATCAGGGTGACCACGGTGAGCAGGTTTTCGGGTGTGGCGAAATCGCGGCGGTGCTGGCGTGTGTGCAGGATCAGCGGTGGCTGATCGGGGCATTCATCCCAGCCCGCACGCAGGGTGTGCTGCCAATCGATGCGACCGCGTGCAGGTGGCTCCTCGCGGATGATGGCACGCGGTGAGACAAAGCTCAGGCGGCGCACGATACGGGGCAGAATATGCTCGAACAGTTCGTCGCGCAGGTAGAACAGGACGCCCAATTCGCGGTAGCGACGCATTTCGGGCACATCTCCATCGATGTCATCATCGGGGTGGGTAGCGATATAGCGCCGAAAGTTGGCTGCGTCATGTCGCAGCAGCAGGACAATCAGTCGCGCCTGAATGGTGCTGAACAGATGGTGGATCATGGCATGTCGGGTATCGGGTATTGGGTGTCGGTTCGTTGAACGAGTTTTGATGAGTGAGCCGAGCATGTTGCCGATTGCTTCGCATTCATGGTCAAAGATTTGCCAGTCTTCTGATGTCATGGAGACTCCATGATAGGCTATTTCCAATTGCGTGTGAAGCACGTTATGCGCCTATCACCCCCCCATTATACACCCAGATCGCATCGCCGGTAACCACCTATTCGCTCCTAAATGTTGTTGAGAAAGCAAAAGCATGGCACTGCTCTTCGGTTAATCCCACGAGCGGTGCTCATTCTTCTGCAACTTCGTGTGTATCGCTTGTTCCAGGTCGATGTCAGTTAAATAGGCCAGTTGCAAGAGATACATGGCAACATCCGCCAGTTCATCCGCCAGTTCATCACGGTTGGCGCAGGTTTCGCCAAATTGAAAGTGCTCGAGTATTTCGGCTGCCTCTACAGCGACAGATATGGCAATATTGCGTGGTGTCTGGGGAAAGGGCGAGTCTTCGGCATACCAGCCTTTCCTTTGCACAAACGCGTTAATCACATCGGTTAACTGTTGAATGTTCATCTGTCCTTTGTTTGTTCCATCATCTGGTGGCTGCTGGTGGTCGGGACAGCCGGTTTGTTCCATCAGGTCACCCAGGTGCGGCACATCACAACCACTCCCAACGCTCAAGTTGAGAGCCAACAAGAGACCATCATGACACACCATGTGCCGCAGACTGGGAGACCCCTGTATGATAGCACAACCAGTTCTGTTTGACAATGCTGTTCTGACTTAGTATGGCAATGTCGCCTGCAATGCGACCGGGCGTCATGTTCCCGCTGCACCCCGTTCACCAAACAGCAACAAGCGAGTGCTTGCCTAGGGGTGAAAACGTACCGCGTAACTCGGTTATGCCTTTACCTATGATACAATGAACAAAACAGGTTTTGTTGTTATCAGCAAGATACCAAGGGATTATGTCAACTATATTGCTCGTTGAAGATGAAACGACCCTGGCTGAAACGCTTTGTTATAATCTGGAACGCGAAGGGTATCAGGTACGGCAAGCACTTGATGGTATTCAGGGCCTGGAAATGGCTCGCAATGAGGGCGCAGATTTGCTGATCCTTGATATTATGTTGCCCCGGCTCGATGGACTGTCGGTCTGTCGGATTTTGCGTCAGGAGAGCGATATTCCCATTATTATGCTGACTGCCCGTCAGGATGAAGTCGATCGGATTGCGGGCCTTGAGTTGGGTGCCGATGATTATGTGAGCAAACCCTTTAGCCTGGGCGAGTTGCTGGCACGGGTGCGGGCGATTTTGCGTCGTACTGAGCGCCAACCGACTGGAGATAAACGCGAGATTCTCGATTGTGGCGGGTTGCGAGTTGATGCACGCAGCCGGCGAGCCTGGCGCAATGGGGTTGAGCTGACGTTGCCCCAAAAAGCGTTTGATTTGCTCACGTGCTTGATGCGCAATCGAGGAATTGCACTTTCGCGGGATCTTTTGCTCGAACGGGTCTGGGGGTATGATTTTCTGGGCGACAGTCGCACGGTCGATGTGCATATTCGCTGGTTGCGTGAAAAGATCGAACCTGAGCCGGCCAGTCCGCGCTATATTCAAACGGTACGTGGCGTCGGCTACCGGTTTGATACGTTGTATGTGGATACCTAACTCTGGTCTGAATATGCATGGAACAACTCATCCCGCTCCTGCTGCTCCTGGTGATCGCTCAATCGGTCGTGATGCTCTGGTTGCATTATCGTTTCCGTAAACACATAAGGCATCAACAACAGCCAGCACCAGACAGGGGCACAATGCACCCACAGCAGCCAGATACGCCCGTCGGTTCAGCCGAACTGGTGGTCCCATCGCTCTTCACCACGCTAGCCGGGTCAATTGACATGGGTCTGGTGCTGATCAATAGTGAGTATCATGTCTGCTTTATCAATGCGATTGCCGAACAACTGTTAAACATTGATGCGGATAAAGCATTGGGACAGGGCCTAGTCACGCTCACGCGTGACCACAGCATTGATAGCATGATGCATGAAGTGATGCAAGATGGAGAACAGCGTGATGTAACCCTGCAACTCAGTGCCGAAAATCGTATTCTTTCTTTGCGCTTGACGGCCATTGCATCTTCTTCTGGCTTTCACGGGTTACTGTTGCTGGTGAATGATATTACCCAGAAGAGTCTGCTTGAACGAGCACGGCGCGATCTGATGGCGAATGTTTCGCATGAGTTGCGGACACCACTGGCATCGCTCAAGCTCTTGGTCGAAACAGTTCAATCACGCCCACCCGATAATGTGATGGATCGGATGCTTGCCCATATGGCTTATGAAATTGATGCGGTGACCGAGCTTGTCGAAGAACTGCATGAACTTTCACAGCTCGAATCGGGTCGCATCACCTTGCAACTCTCGGCCAATGATATGCGCGAATCGATAGCGCAGGCACTCAACCGTATTCGCCCGCAGGCCGACCGCAAAGCGCTGCAGATCGAGGCGAACTGGCCGAAAGATATGCCACTGGTGTTGATGGATGAACATCGTATTGGTCAGGTATTGCTCAATCTCTTGCAAAATGCCATAGAATTTACCCCCGAAGGCGGGCAGATTCAGGTTGAGCTTCGGATTATCAGCATTGAAGACCAACACGTCTCTCGCGGCTACGTGCAGGGCCTCCAATCAGCTGAAGGGACACGTCCCATCGCGGCACCAGGCAGCGATGCAACATCAGCTACGGTCTTATCGTCCGATGCAGACAGAACATCGATTGTTTTGCCAGTGCCGCATGCCATTGGTACCTGGATGATGGTGAGCATACGCGATACCGGTGTAGGCATTCCGTCCCAGGATTTACCCCGTATTTTTGAGCGCTTTTACCGGGTAGACCGTTCGCGCAACCGCACAACTGGTGGTACCGGTCTGGGCCTAGCGATTGCACGCCATTTGATCGAGGGACATGGTGGGCGTATCTGGGCAACGAGCGAAGAAGGACATGGGAGTACCTTTTATTTTACGCTGCTGCTGGCATAACAATGGATCATGGGTAGTGACTGCGGGAAAACTATCTGCATGGTATAATAGGAAGATACAAGCAGTGAGCAAAGGAGTAACATCAGCGAAGCATGAGTATTGAGATGCAACAAAACCGATCGCACGGGAGTGCTACAGATGGCTCAACCGAAGCCACCAAGAGCGAGCCGCGCTCGTTCACCGAGCAATTCCGTGAAGCCTTTCGCCAGATCAATCTGCGATTGACGCTGCTGACTGCCTTTGTGATGGCAGTTGCCTGGTGTGCGCTCTTTCTGCAACCCGACTCGGTGCTTCAGATTCTCACCGGCATTGTCACCGTCAGCGCCGGGCTCTTTCTGGGGTATCGGGTCAAACAGCGCTTTTTACTCCATGGCCTGATCCTGGGCATCAGCGGCTTTCTGATGGGCCTGGGGTTCGTATGGGTCTATTCGTTGCTGCTTGCAGCGGGTGTTGTTCCATCGCCGGTCAGTGAAGAAGGGCTGTTTCGCGGGAGTAACCTGGTGGGTATCTACATTGGGCTCTCTATTATTCATATGCTGCCTTTTACGGTACTCGGTACGGTGATGGCTGGGCGTGCTGCTCAACGCAACCGCGAATCGCGTGACTATATTGATCAGCGTGGTGGTCGTCTGGAAAAACCGACAACGGTGCGCACCGTCGATGATGTGCGGGGCCAGTCGTTGCCGCAACTTGGCACTTATGTCATGAACCTCTTTCGGAAAAAGGGCTTTACGTTTATTGACTATCGCTTCCTCGATAAAGATAAGCACCTTGATCTTGAGATGGAATACCAGGGTGAAACCTACTTGCTGCGCCTTTCGGTCGCCGATAAAGTGCGCCCCGGCACGACCGAAAGCCTGTTGCAAGATATGCGTCGACGCGAAATTACGAAAGGGATCGTCATTACATCGACCGAATTTACCGCCGATGCGCAAAAGGCGGCGCGGTCACGGCGCAACCTAGTGCTGATTGATGGTCAGACCCTCTTTGATATTGCAGAATACTAGAAATATGGTATGCATCTTGATCTCACTGAGCGCGTAGCGCTGATCACGGGTGGTAATCGTGGTATTGGGCGGGCCATTGCCAGCACGCTTGCCGCTGCTGGGGCCGCCGTGGTCATCAACTATCGCAGCAACCACGAGATGGCTGAACAAACGTTACAGGCTATCGCAAACAGCGGTGCTTGTGCAGTTGCGATCCAGGCCGATGTAAGCGAGGCCAGCGCGGTACAACAACTCGTGCAGGCCACCCTGGATCGCTTTGCCCGCATCGACATTCTGGTGAATAATGCGGGTATTACCCGTGATGGTTTGCTGATGCGCATGGAGGAGGCCGATTTTGACGCTGTGGTGCAGACCAATCTGCGCAGTGTTTATCTCTGCACCCGTGCCGTCAGTCGGTCCATGATCCGCCAACGTTCTGGTCGCATTATCAATATCACATCGGTGGTAGGGATCGCCGGCAATGCCGGTCAATCAAACTATGCCGCCGCCAAATCCGGTATCATTGGCTTTTCGCGAGCCACCGCACGTGAACTGGCCAGTCGTCAAATCACCGTGAATGCGGTGGCACCCGGCTTTATCGAAACCGATCTCACCGCCGCCATGCCTGCCGATCGGCGTCAGGCTGCCCTAGAAAACATTCCGCTGGGGCGGGCCGGTCAACCGCAGGATGTAGCGCATCTTGTCTGTTTTCTCGCTTCTGATGCGGCGGCGTATATCACCGGCCAGGTATTCACGGTTGATGGTGGCATGGTGATGCACTAAACTCAAGCACACCCAACGAATGGGGCAAAGTCAAAAAGACTATTGCAATGCGTTATTTCAATAACCCAACCCTGTGCTCAGATTGACAAGCGAGTACCTTCCCTATATACTAGCGCAGAGTATCTACACCATGTGCTAGTTGGGTTGAACCGATACAGACCGTTCTGCGTCATACTGAGGGGAACCTGGGTCTTATCTGCTGGAACAACATCACTGGTGATTTCCGCAGAGGAAGGTGGCTGACCATCGTGTCGTATTTGCGTCACCGTACTCGTATTGCAGCGTTGCAGGTACTCTTTGAAATCGATGCAACCGATCACGCAATCGATGTCGTGCTGGAGCGTCGAATGGAAAGTGATGCCCTGAATCCACAAGCGCAACGATTTTTGCACCATCTGGTTCTGGGGGTGTGGGAGCGGCGGCAGTATCTTGATACCATTATTGAGGAGTCGGCGCCCAACTGGCCGGTTGATCAAATGCCTGGTATTGATAAGGCCATTTTGCGGATTGCTCTGTTTGAGTTACTCTTGGATGAAACCGAGCAAACCCCAATCAAAGCGGTGATTAACGAAGCTGTAGAGATAGCCAAGCGTTTTGGTAGCGAAAACTCTGGTCGCTTTGTCAATGGTGTTCTTGGAACCGTAGTCAACCGCTATCGTAAAGAGACGACACGTAAGTCGTTATGAAAGGTAGGATACATGACGTCACCTGATGTAACCGCACGTTTATACAACATTATTGCCCAACAGCTCGATGTTGATGAAAGCAAGGTGGTACCCAGTGCTTCCTTTATGAAAGACCTGGGGGCCGACTCACTCGACCTCACCGAATTGATTATGTCATTGGAAGATGAGTTTAATGTGAAAATTCCCGATGAAATTGCCGACAAAATCGAAACGGTGGGCGACGCGTTAGCCTACCTCGAACAGCACATGGCCACTTGATACGCACAGCACTATGGCACCATTGCAACGCGCTCCTGTGCTGATCAACCGTCACTGCCACCGGGTTGCGTTCAGGTGTGGTACAACATCCGTCCAGTAGCTATCGTCATAAAAACAGGACAACTATGGATTTTTTCGGTGTTGGCCCGCTTGAGTTTTTCTTTATCTTAATCCTGGGTTTAATCCTCCTGGGGCCAGAACGTCTGCCCCAGGTTGCTCGCCATGCGGGACAGCTGGTGGCCCGTGTGCTTGCCTGGCAGCAGCAATCACCCGAAGGTCAGATGGTCCAGCAAATACGCAAAGACTTTGAGCAAGAGATTGTTGCCCTGCGTAATGAAATTATCCAGGCCAAGCGCGATCTCAATCTCAAGGCTGCGCTCGAAGAACTGGGCGATCAGACCATTGGCGAACTACCGACCGAGGAACAAACTGCTCTCGCCGGACGAAAAGCAAAGCAACCCGCCCGGAGCACCACACAATCCGTGGCAACGGCCAAACCCGCCGCCGCAGCCGAACCAGCGCCAGCGGTCAATGCACCCGAGAATCGAACAACCGAGGCCACTGAAACAGTTCAACCGATGCCCTATGGCACACCAACCAATACCGTACCACGTCAGAACAAGCGACCATCGACCGCCACGAGGACCGCCAATGGTCAGCTCAACGGCAGTGCCCAGGCAGCCGTTCCAGTACCCACCGTGCAAGCAGCAGACCTGGCCGCTCTTGCGCAGCAAATTGAACAGTTACGCCAGGAAATAAGCCAGTTACGCGAGCAAATGCATCTGCGGGACCTGCTGAACACACCATTACCACCAGCCGATAACCATAGCAGTACCGCATCAGCGCCGAGCACCGATTCATGGCCCACGTAACCCGACCCCAATCTGGGTCTGTTGACCCTGCACCAGCCGACGATGCAGACGTCGCTCATATGTCGGTGATTGCCCATCTCAAAGAGTTGCGTATGCGACTCTCACGGGCAATGATCGGGGTGCTACTGGGCATGGGTGTCGGCGTCTTCTTGATATCGCCACCGGTCAACCTCGTTGATATCATCATTCGGGCATTTCTGGTGACCGATAGGGGCTATCCACCGGTGCAGGCGGTCGGCACCGCCGAGGCATTTACCAGCTATATGACGGTTGCGCTGGCGGTGGGTTTTATCCTGGGTATGCCCGTGATTGTGTATGAGTTGCTGGCGTTTATCGTACCAGCCCTCGAACACCATGAACAGCGCATACTCTCCCGTGCGTTGCCCTTTATCATGCTCTTTTTTCTCACCGGTTTGCTCTTTGGCTGGTTTGTCACGGTGCCTGTGGCCATTCGCTTTCTCACCAGCTTTGGCAACCCGGAGCTGATTGCCAATCAGCCATCGCTCTCCAACTTTCTCCATACGGTCACGTTTTTGCTCCTGGTCAATGGCGTCATCTTTGAGATGCCCATTATTATCTTCACCCTGGCTTTTCTGGGTCTGGTACAGGTCCACCAGCTCAGCGGCTACCGCCGCTATGCGATTGTCATTATTGCGATTGTCGCGGCCGTAATTACTCCCACCGGTGACCCGATTAACCTGATGCTGCTGGCACTGCCGATGTATTTGCTTTATGAGTTTGGGATTTTTCTCGCCCGTTTTGCACCACGCCGTGAGTAATACCAGATAGCCGTTTATTCTCCTATTGCCACGCCAGGACATTGTAACGGCGCAGCGTGCTGCGCCATGTACCCGTTTCCGCAACAACAAACGGCCAGGCAACATTTAGTTAGACCAATGTTGCCTGGCCGCGCAGACAAGCCACGACAGGGGTAGCAGTGACACCCCTCTCCCCTTGTGGGAGAGGGGTGGGGGGTGAGGGGGAAGCTATTATTCACATGGCGATACTGGCAATAAGCGCTGCTGCGGCGCACTAGTGCGCTCAATCACATCAGCCAGATCACTGAGCAACTCAAACAAGAACTGAATATACTCCATATCCTGGAGCAACCCCATTTGCTCGAATGTCAGACGATAGCCATCTACCGCTATGCGCACACGCCAGCGAATATGCGGCAAATGGCTGCGCATGGAGCCTTGCTGCACCCCGGTTGGCGCCACCAGTTCTTTTGCCAGGCTACGCGGCTCACTGCCAATAAAGAAATGCCGGTTATTCACCTGGTATTGCCCCATAGCCGCAAACACATTATGCGTCCAGCGGTCGTAGGTTACCTCACGATGATCAAAGGGACCAAATAACCGCAGATTCGTATTATTTTCATTCTGGATGGCAATTTCAATGTATGTATGCACACGCGAAGCCGAAAACGTCAGTGTTCGGCCACGATAGCAGCCAGTAACACGTTGACCCTGACCCAGCAACATATTCCCATGGCAGTAATCCAAGCCGGTGCGGTCCGCCAGCTCTTGCCAGTGTGGGTTGCGTGTACGCGTTTCGAGCATACCACCGATAAAACTCAAGGCCAAAAAGGAAAAGATCATATCAACCATCACGATCTTTTCCCGATCAGCATCATTCATAGAAAGACCCGGCAGGGCCATGACCAGCAGAGAGATCAGAAAAAGGGCCAGTATGAGAAGCAAGATTCGGCTTTTCATTATAGGAGCCTTTCATGGTGTACAAAACAAAGACCGGTCGCCAGAAAGATTATGGTTATTATAAAGTGACCTGTTACAAGAAACTCAATTGTATTATATGTGGGTATATTTTCGATAAAAAACACATACAATGCAAACAAGCACGCAACATTGCAATTGGTATGCGCAACCTGTTTTCCCAAAATTTGCGATGATACGGTATAATTGGACGATAGAATACAAGAACATTCTTTGACCATTAGGACTTTCGCTTATCATGAACTCGTCTCAAAAACCACCTGATAACATTTTCTGCAGCATCAGAAAGCAGTCGGGACAAGCGGCGATCTGTTTTTGAGACTGCTTCATGTATCTGTTGGTATCCGTTTTATCGGTGGTTCATCAGTGCAGCCAGGGAGCATACAGAACCACAGATACCACGAATACCATGTTCGTTATCGATACGATTAACGTTTATCAAGCGAAAGCCCTGACCGTGAATTGGTGAGAACTTCGTTGTTTACAATCTTACCCTATAGATTTCGAGTGTTTTGTTCGGGAGCAACAGCGTTTGTATATGTGAAGGAGCATAATGATGAATTACACACTTGCTGACCTCATTGATACCACAAAACTCCAGGAGATGATGGATGCGTTTTATGACGTGACCGCCGCCCCCACGGCTATTCTGGATGCAGATGGCACCGTTTTGACCGCCACGGCATGGCAGGATATCTGCACCAAGTACCATCGTGTTAATACAGGTAGCCTGCTGCGTTGCCAGCAGAGCGATGCCTACATTGCCGATCATCTGATCAATGGTTCTGCGTATGCCTTGTATGAATGTGCCAATGGGCTAGTAGATGTTGCCAGTCCTATCCTCGTTGATGGTGTTCATATAGGCACCATCTTCACCGGTCAATTTCTCCTTGCTGAACCAGACACAGACCGGTTTCGGCAGCAGGCCCATGCGTTTGGCTTTGATGAGGGAGGCTATCTGCAAGCACTGGACCAGGTACCTGTGGTGCAACGCGACAGAATTGAGCCGATATTACGTTACCTTTCGTTGTTTGCCACAATGCTCGCCGAAATAGGTCTCCAACGGATGCAGCAACTTGAAACCCAACGCGAGTTGAAGGAGAGCGAACAACGTTTTCGCATGGCCCAGTTCTCACTCGACAATGTGTCCGATGGAGTACAATGGCTCAATCCAGAGGGGCGTCATATCTATGTAAATCAGGCTTTGTGTCGCCAAATAGGCTATACACAAGAAGAAATGCTGGGTATGGGGCTGGATCAGATCGACCCCAATATCGACATAGCACAGTGGCGCCGCGAGGTCTGGCCGCTGATCAAAGAGCGTGGTTCTACAACCTTTCAGGTCATCCATCAACACAAAGATGGAAGCCTGATACCAGTAGAGGTCACTGGTAACTATATGCAATTTGAAGGCCAGGAATATCTCTGTACGTTTGCCCGTGATGTGAGCGAACGCAAACAGCAGGAGGCAGAACTGCGCACCTTCAAGGCGCTGGCCGACAATGCGCTGGATGGTATCGCGATGGCGTCACTTGATGCCCGACTCATCTATATGAACCCGGCCTTTAAAGCTATGGCCGGACTTGACGCACAGGCCCAGGGCATACCCGTCATCGATCTCTACCCTGCTGAAACGCAGCACGCTATTGAGCAAGAGGTTATCCCAACATTGATGCACCAGGGCGCCTGGCAAGGCATGCTAGAGATGTGTCGTCCAGATGGCAGTCGCTGGATCGCCCAACAAAGCGCCTTTGCCGTGCGCGATGAGCATGGACAGATTATAAAATTGGCAAACCTTCTGCGCGATGTGACCGAACAGCGACGAATCGACATGGAACGGCAGCGTCTGGTAGCGATTGTGGAAAAATCAAACGACTTTATGGGGATTGCATCGCTCGAAGGGCAAGCGATCTATCTCAATGATGCGGGGAAACGCCTGGTCGGTCTGGAAAGCGAAGCCACGTTTCGACAAACGCAGGTCATTGACTACTTTCCGCCTGATGAGCAAAGACGCGTGCAGCAAGAGATATTGCCCACGATTTTCCAGGATGGTCGCTGGAAAGGCGAATGTCGCTTCCGCCATTTCACCACCGGTGAACTCATCCCAGTTGAATGGAATGTCTTTCTGATTCGCGATCACACAACCCATGAGCCAATCTCGATAGCAACGGTAACGCGTGACCTACGTGAACAGAAGCAGGGTGAGGCTGAACGAACCGCCCTCCAAGAACAGATCATCGATGCCCAGCGCGATGCCCTACGTGAGCTTTCGACGCCGCTCATCCCAATCTCCGATCACGTAGTGATTATGCCTCTGATTGGCACGATTGATAGTCAGCGAGCCGAGCAGGTTATGGAAACCCTGCTTGACGGTGTGGCACGGCACCGCGCTGATCTGGTCATTGTTGATATTACAGGTGTGCTGATGGTCGATACCCAGGTGGCTCAGGCATTTATTCAGGCCGCGCAGGCAGTCAAACTGCTGGGTGCCGAGGTGATGCTGACGGGTATCCAGCCACAGATTGCGCAGACGCTGGTGCATCTGGGGGTTGACCTGCATGGTATCCAGACACGGGGCAGTTTACAGTCCGGCATCACGGCGGCATTATCACAGAACAATAGGTCACAGGTCAGAGGTCACAGGTCAGAGGTAATACCAAATGGCGTTAATCGATATGAAACGTAGGTGCGGCTTGCAGCCGCACGGCGGTCGGACCCGACCGCACGCCGGCCGGACGCGGGTCGGTGCAAATCGGGTCGCTTCGTGGAAGATCATAGGTGCGACTTGTAGCCGCTCTCCTATGTTGATGCAAGAGGAGTACAACAGATGAACTGGTTTAGAACCATCACACGTTTTTACTGGGTTTTGGCACTGGTGCTTATCGCGGGTTGCGGTGGCAACGTACAGACAGAGAGTCCGGCCAGCACAACTGATGAAACAACGGATATGTCAGAGCAAATAGGGACATTTGCATTTCGGGCCAACGGTGAAGATTTCATTCGGCAGGGGTTTGTCAGCGGCGATGGCTGGCGCATTGATTTTGATCATGCGTATGTCACGCTGGCAAACCTCACCAGCTATCAGAGTGACCCGCCCTTTGATTCAGAGAGCGATGATGCGCCCCAGGCCAGCGTCACCGTTCAGCTGGATGGGCCATACGTCGTAGACCTGGCCGAAGGTGATACCGATGCCGACCCGATTCTGGTTGGCACGGTTGATGCACCCGCCGGTCGCTACAACGCGCTCGCCTGGGATATGGTCGCAGCACCCGATGGACCGGCCCAGGGCGCTGTGATTATGCTGCAAGGCACTGCCGAAAAAGATGGCGAGACGGTCGATTTTACCTTGCGGCTCACCCAGGAAGGCGCGTATCTCTGTGGTGATTTTGTGGGTGATGAACGCAAAGGCATCCTCACCGCTGGTGGCAACGCCGACGTTGAGGCGACATTCCACTTTGACCATCTCTTTGGCGATGCCACTATGCCACCAGATGATGCGATCAATACCGATGCCCTGGGATTTGCGCCACTGGCTGAACTGGCAGTGGATGGACAGATGGACATGGACACGGCAGCGCTTGAAAATGCCCTTTCTGATGAAGATGCAGCCAAACTGCGTGCTGTCCATCTGGCCCATGTCGGTGAAGGCCATTGCCGCACACGATAGCCATCTGGCGTGACATTGACAGAAATGCCAAGATCGATCATCATGCCAATGGATAGGAAAAGATGTTGGCACAAGAACGGGAAATGGTTTTGTGGTAGGTGTTGGTCGTGAGCAGTAGGTCCTGTTTTATATGGATGTTCGTCCTCTTGCTGCTGTATAGGGGGGCCGCACGCTGCACCCCTATACAGCAGCATATGACCATTGGGCAGCGCAGGTATCCTGCCTGCATAATGAGCAACATGTTGGGCTGGTGCCGGTGAAACAGGCTGCGGTCATTCTGGCAACGCAGGGCCTTGGGCGCCAGGTTGGTGGCAAGACGCTGGTGGATGCTATTGCGCTGGCGTTGCATGCGGGCGAGATTGTGGCGATGATTGGCCCCAGTGGTTCGGGCAAGTCATCGCTGTTGCGTCTGCTGAACCGGCTGGATGAGCCGACCAGTGGCACGGTGTTGCTGTGGGGCGAGGATTATCGCACGCTGCCGCCGCGCCAGTTGCGCTCGCAGGTTGGCCTGGTGATGCAGCAACCTTATCTCTTTAGGGGCAGTGTGGCGGACAATATTCGCTTTGGGCCGCGCCAGCGGCAGATGCTGCTCGACGATGCCACGGTGGATGGCTTGCTCGACTCGGTTGGTCTGACGGGCTATGGCCAGCGTGATGTAAAGCACCTCTCTGGCGGTGAGGCGCAGCGCGTGGCAATTGTGCGGACGTTGGCTAATCAACCGCACGTGTTGCTGCTGGATGAACCCACATCGGCCCTGGATGAAGCGAGCGAGCAGATTATTGAGCGGGTGCTGGTGGGGTATGTCAGCCAGCAACAGGCGGCATGTTTGCTGGTTTCGCATCGCCCGGAGCAGGTGCAGCGGCTGGCGCAGCGGGTGCTGAGCATGGATCGCGGGCATCTGACCGCAATAGAAGAAACTATGGAGCATATATATGCTGAATCAATGGATCCCTGACCCGCTCTGGCTGGGGATTGCGCAGGCGGCGATTGCGCTGGTGCTGGCGCTGCTGGTGTTGCTGGTGCTGCTGGTGACGATAGCGCGGTTTAACGCAACAACAGGCACGACGGCTGGCGATCGCTTGGGCCAGGATACGTTGATGGCGCTGGCACGGGGGCTGATTCAGATCATCTTGGTGGGGCTGGTGCTGGGCTTGTTGCTGGACCAGGCACTGTGGACCGGGGGTGTGATGCTGCTGGTGATGATGACGTTTGCGGCCAATATTGCCCAGCGGCGGGCACGTGGCACACCGGGCGCGTTTGGCGTGGCGCTGGTGAGCATTGCTGGCGGTGCCGGCAGTGTGGTTGCGCTGATGACCTGGCTCGGGGTGATTGAGCCAACCATTGCTTCGCTTATTCCGATAGGCAGTATCATCGTCGCCGGTGCGATGCAATCGTGTGGGCAAGCCCTGGATCGACTCCAGGGTGAAGTACGGGCTCACAGCGCCGAGATTGAAGCCGGCCTGGCGCTGGGGGCCGCGCCCTCCACCACGATGGCGCCGTTTGTGCAGGCGGCGATGCTGGCGAGCCTGATCCCGCGTCTGGATATTTTGCGTTCGCTGGGCATTGTCTGGATTCCGGGGATTATGGCGGGGATGATTCTGGGGGGGATTGATCCGATCTACGCTGCGCTTTATCAGTTTGTGATTATGGCGCTCGTGTTTGCGACAGCCACCCTGACGGTTTGTTTGACGATGGTGCTGATGCAAAAGCACTTTTTCACGCCGGCAGAGCAGTTGAGTGCAGAGGCAAGCCCATCCACACGCGGTTGAGCTTTGATCAAGCGCTCAAGTGCTCAGAAGCTCAACCGCTCAGGCACTCAAGCGCTCACATGCTTAACCCTATTCCGGAGGTGAATCACTGGCGAGACGAAAACCGAGTTCGTAAAAATGATTATATGCTACATTGGAATCAGAAGAACTCCGAAATGCAGCACGACTACCTGATCTTCCACAGTTATATGAACATCCTCGACTTACAATAGTACCGTCTTCTTGCCACTGATTGAGATATGATTCCCCCCATTCATTCTCAACCGTTAAAGGATAATCCTTATAAGTACTACTCAACCATTCCCATACATTTCCTGTCATATCGAGCGCACCATAGGGGCTGGCGCCATCTGGGTAGCTACCGACCGGCAAGGTTACCCCATGGCCTGCTTCTTCGATATTCGCTAAGCCGTCGCGCCAATCGTCGCCCCAGGGCCAGATCAATCCATTGGGGCCACGTGCAGCCTTCTCCCACTCGGCCTCGGTGGGTAAGCGGTACTCGTGCCCAGTTTGAGCACTGAGCCAATGGGCATAGGCCACCGCTTCATACCAACTTATCCCCACCACCGGCTGTTCATCGCCATTCCAGGTTGAGTCATCCCAGTAGAGTGGTTGGGTGATAGTGTTTTTCTGACGCCACTGCCAGCCAGGGGTCGTCCAGTAATCGGGGTTGGTATACCCATCGCCTTCCACAAAGGGACGAAACTGGGCATTGGTCACTTCGGTCTTACCGATATAGTACGTAGGTAGTTCGAGCGTGTATTCTGGATGAGCGATTGGAACGTCTGTACTTCCCATAAGGAACGTACCAGCGGGCACTTCCACCATTTCGGGGATAATGCTGTTGGGCAGAGCATTTGCAGGTGAGTCAGAACTCGTGGTAGAGTTTATTGGTGACTCTGTACAACCAAAAATACCTAGTTGAAGAATACTGAAACTCGTAATTGCTATCAAACGCAGCTTACCTAACCAGAATTTTGGTGATGATACCCATTTCTGGTAATCTAACATCATAGCTTTCCCTTTCGTCATGACGTACAAAAGATCATCAACACCGTAGTCGCTCCATACCCTTATAGTATACTAGACTTCCCAAGATAGGACAAACATGTAACATACGGGCACATTAAAACGGTAGAGGGGAAGAATTCGCCGGAAAGGTGCCTCATTTTGGTGCAATGTGTTGCATGTTAGATTTATTTGTGCAATGAACTCGTGTGCGCTATACGGGCACATTGAAACAGGGGGGAATTCGGGGGAAAGGTGCCTCATTTTGTCGCGATGTGTCGTATGTTGGGCGTGTTTGTGTATGATGCTTGCTGGGGCGGGCGATGGGATGATGTTGGTATTGTTGGTTCTGATTCATGTCAGGTTTTCTGTTCCTTGTTGTGCTATTTTCTTCTGAAATCAGTATACCATATCGACAAAGCATACAACAAAGGGTTTATTCGAGAACTGATCGATAAATCTGAAGTGTTGTTGGGTTTCCTTGCGGGGATGGGAGCGGTGCCGATGGGGTGATACGCAAATGGCGTGAATCGATAGGGGAAAGAGGGGTAGCTTGCAGCCTAGCGGCGTAAGGTACCCCGCGCTGCGCCCCTACAAAGCAGGCGTTCCAAGTGCGATCTGTAGGGGCGTCAGCGTGCTGCGCCCAAAGGCCACCCGAATGGCTGTATGAGTGGCTTCATGCGTGCGGATAAGCGCGGCGGCAAGCCGCGCCTACGGGGTGGTGGGAGTGGACGCGTGCAGTGTGCGCGGGCGGATAAGCGCGGCGGCAAGTCGCGCCTCCGTCTGATACGTGCGTGCGGTCGTGCCGACCGCGGTGCGGCTTACAGCCGCACCTACGTCTGATGTCGATGCTTGCCATTTGGGGCGTAGGGGCGTAGCACGCTACGCCCTGCATTGCTTTGCGCTGCATAGTAGTGCTCGAGCATTGGCACGATGACGCGCCAGTCATAGTGGGTGGTGACGAGTTGGCGGCCGTGCTGGCGGAGCTGGCTGGCGCGACGGTTGGTGGCGTGCAGGATGGTGAGTATGGCGTGGGCAAAGGTGGGGGGGGTATCGGCAAGCAGGAGCTGCTGACCATGGCGCAGTTCGGGTAGCCCTTCAGCGCCCATGGTGGTGCTGACGACGGGCAGTTCCATGGCCAGGGCTTCGAGCAGCTTCAGGCGCACACCGCCGCCAATGCGCATGGGGATAATATAGACGGCGGCGTTCGCCATATATGGCCGTACATCGGCGACATCGGCATGCAATGATATGTCGTTGCGTTGGGCCAGGGCGTGGATCGTGGGTGCGGGAGCGCGGCCAACCAGGGTCAGGTGGGCATCGGGCTGGTGCTGCTGGACGAGGGGCAGCACGCGCTCGACAAACCAGCAGACGGCATCGATGTTGGGCCGAAAATCGAGGCTGCCGGTGAAGACAAGTTGTGTGGGTGAGTTGGTGTTGTGGGTATGGGCGCAAAGTAGTCGGTATCGACACCATTGGGCACGATGCCCAGGGTGGCCTGGGGGGCGAGGCGTTGCAATGCCTGGCGGTCTTCGGCCGATACGACGAGCACGCGATCATAGTGAGCGAGGAGCGAGCGTTCATACTGTGCCAGTTTCCACCACTGGATCAGCGAGTAGATGGCGCCGGCAGCTGAGCGGGCATATGCCTTGAGCGGTTGCCAGCGGGCTAATCTGGCGATGTCGCTCAGGGCGGCGCGGCGCTGGAGCACATATTCGGCATTAAACTGATCGAGGAAGAGCCGGGGTCGTGCCTGTGCTGAACGCGCCAGGGTGAGAGCGTAGCCGGCCATTTCGATGCTTTCGGCCTGGATGATATCGAAGTGGTGCTGTTGGAGCAGACGGTGGAGTGCAAGCGCATAGGCAGGGCTGGCACTGCGCAGGGCCATATCGGGCAGCGGCTGCGCCAGGGTCGATACGGCGCGGTTGAGCAAGCGGCGTGGCGGGGATGCGGGCACTGTCACCACGGTGCAGATTTGCTGGAGGGGTGCCAGTGCGGTTGCTGCGGGTTTATCGGGCACAAAGGTGAGGCAGCAGAGATCGTGGCGCTGGGAGAGCTGGCGCAGCATGTGGTACATGCGCAGGGCGCCGCCGCTGCGCGGCGGGTAGGGCGGATATGGACATAAGAAGAGCAGATGCAAGGGTTGCTCCGTTGTTTTTGGCACCCGGCGGCCCTCGGCGGCCCTCGCCCCCGGCCCCTCTCCCAC
>JAAURD010000354.1 GCA_012034075.1 Chloroflexaceae bacterium
TGCCCACTCACCCCCGGCCCCTCTCCCACAAGGGGAGAGGCGAGACGCTGCTGCCCACTCACCCCCGGCCCCTCTCCCACAAGGGGAGAGGCGAGCACGTAGACACCCACTATTTGCTGGGACGCTTGCGCACCGAACAGGCCCGTTTTCTCATCAAACTGGGCAACTATGCCGAGGCAATGCAAATGATTACGATCGCGCTGGACCTGGCTCATACGATTCAGAGTGGTGCGCTCGAGGCACTGGCGGTTTATCATATGGGTGAAGCACTCTGGCAACAGGGCCATTACGATCCTGCATCCAGGCATCTGCAACGGGCAGCGGCGTTAGCCCATATGGCCTATGCCCGCCAACTTGAAGCCGATAGCCTGCGCCGTCTGGGACGGGTGCTGTGCGAACAGGGACGCTATAGTGATGCACGGGCTTATGTGAAGCAATCGTTGACCCTCTGTCGCGATATGAACGATCGTCAACGTGAAGGCCGCGCACTCAATGATCTGGGTATTATTGCCGATAGTCAGGGCGACTATATGAGCAGCCGCGACTACTATGAGCAGTGTTTGCGGCTTGCCCGTGAGATTGGCGACCGCCCAGGCGAGGGCAATGCTCTACTCAACCTCGGCGCGGTCTGTACCGATCAGGGGCACTACCGTGAAGCCCAGACCTACTTTGAACAGGCGCTGATTATTTGCCGTGAGAGCGGCGACCGGCGCAATGAAGCGATTAACCTGGAAAACCTCGGCGATAATGCCCACCGTCAGGGCGATGTCATCGCTGCCAGTGCCTACTACGAGCAAACCTTGCGCCTCTGCCGTGAGATTGGCGACCGTCAGGGGGGAGAGTTTTATGCTGGGCAATCTGGGCTTGCTCGAACATCAGTTGGGCAACCATCGGCTCGCCCGTTCATACAGTCAACAGGCCCTCGACATGTCGATTGAGATGGGCGATAATCGCGCCCAGGGCAACGCCCTGACCTATCTGGGGCACGCCCTGGCTGGCCTGGATCAACTTGATGAGGCTCGCAAGGTCTATCAACGAGCTCGCAACCTCTACCAGCAGTCGGGGCAACTGCACCTTGCCATGGAACCTCTGGCAGGTCTGGCCGAAGTCGATTTTTGCAGTGGTCGGTTGCGTGATTCTTTTGATTCGACCGAGACAATCTTTGCCTATCTCCAAAATCATCGCCTGGATGGCACATCGGAACCGTTTCGAGTCTATCTCACCTGCTATCGCATCTTAAAAGCACACCACGATACCCGTGCATACACCGTCTTGCACCATGCGTTGGAGGTGTTGTGTGAACAGGCCCAACGCATCGGCAATCCCGATCAGATATCCGTTTATCTGACAAGAGTCACACATCATCGCATGTTGCTGACAGAAGCACAACGCGAACATGTTCCATGTCCAGATATTGGTATTGATATGACCCAATTCAACAGTGAAAAGATGGTCAATGGCGACCAATAACATCACAGCTGCCCCGCCGCGCATGGCTGCTTGCATCGGTACGTTATGGGCAATTCGCTTTACCAGCAGCACGAAAGGAAGAGTATCATGAAACGAAAGCCTCCATCACCGATGCGTCGGTCGCTGTCCGTCATTCTCCTGCTTGTTCTGTTGATGGCGGCAAGTGGCTTCATCACCGAAAGACAGACCGCAGGAACATCGATAGCGCAAACCTCGGGGAGCTATATTGTACAGGCCGATCAAATGGCTCTTGCCAGTCGCCTGGTAGAGCAGGCGGGTGGTACCATCACCCATCGCCTGGCAATTATTGATAGCGTTGCAGCTCAGCTTGATGCCATTGCCCATCAACGATTACAAAACCATCCAGATGTTGTCATCTATGCCGATCAAACCGTTGCTGCAACGCAGGACGATGATGATCACGATGACGATGATCGCGATGACGATAACAATGACCCCAACGATAATGAGTATCACCTACACCCTTCAGTGGTCACCCAGGCCTATAAAATCCACGATCAAAAGGTCGAAAGCCATATCTCACGTTGTACTTCGGGCGGTTTTGCGCAGCATGAGCAGAAGCGGGAGCGCAAACTGCGTGGTGCCGGCGTCACCGTTGGCGTGATTGACACTGGTTTGATACCACTCGAAGGGTGGAGATGGATCCCCCTCAATCATGACCCCGGCACGCTTATTGCCAGCAATGGTGATCGCTGTATCGTCTATCACGACGTTGTTTCTGCCGATACCAGTGGTGCATTGGCGCAAAACAAGGTCAACAGCCAGGATCCTTATGGGCATGGCACGCACGTTGTTGGGACCATTGCCAATAGCCGCCGGGACGAACTGACTGATGACTCTGATTATGGTTCGTTGGGGATTGCGCCTGATGCCAACCTGGTGGTTGCCCGTGCATTGGGCGACGATGGCTCAGGCAGCTATGCCGATGTGATTGCCGCGATCCAATGGATGGTCGATAACCAGGAGACCTACGGTATTCGTGTGCTCAATCTGTCGCTCTATGCGCCAGTGATTGGCCCCTACTGGGATGATCCGCTGGCTCAGGCAGTGATGCGGGCCTGGCAGGCGGGCATAGTGGTGGTGAGCGCTGCCGGTAATAGCGGTCCGGAGGCTGGCACGGTGACGGTACCCGGCAATGTACCCTATGTCATTACCGTTGGGGCGATGACCAGTGCCGCCTATACCAGCAGCGGTCTGGATGAACTGGCCTCATACTCCTCACGCGGCCCGACCGAATCGGCGTTTGTCAAACCCGATGTGGTGGTACCGGCCAGTCGTACTATTGCGCCAATGCCCATCAATAGTTTTCTGGCAACCGAGGCCGCCGATAGTCGTGTGGATATGCCCCGATCACTGAACTTTGGATTTATCTCGCCGCAGAGCGAGTATGCTTTGTATGAATTAAGCGGCACCTCGATGGCAGCCGCCGAGGTCAGCGGCGTCATCGCCCTGATGCTCCAGGTCAACCCCAATCTCACCAATAATCAGATCAAATACCGTCTGATGACCACCGCGCGGCTAGCGGTCGACAGCGATACCGACGAACCACGGTACACCGCCTGGGAACAGGGCGCCGGTCTGATTGATACGGAAGAAGCAATCTTTACCGACTCTACTGAAGAGGCCAACGCTGGTATGGATATTGCTCTGGACCTCGATCCCACCAGTGGCGAGCACTATTGGGGAAATACCGAATGGGATGAATTGACCGGTAACTTTGTGTTGAGAGATCCGGCGGGCGCAGTACAGCAGGTCGTGGATAGTGGGCGTCGTGCCAG